>JAEXJH010000534.1 GCA_023445955.1 Pseudomonadota bacterium | reverse complement strand
CGCAGGGCCTTGTCCAGCACCTGGGCGGTCGGCGGGGCCTTGGGATCGAGATCGAGGGTGACGAGGCGGGGGGTGGGCAGGTCGTCGACCAGGGCTTCCTTGCCGATCCAGGGGGCCAGCAGGGCCTCGGCCTTTTCGCGCGGCAGGGCCTGGGCCTCGGCCACGCCCTTGACGCCCGCCAGGGTCTCGGCGGCGCGAGCGGCGGCGCTGTCGGGCGTCTCGTTGGCGCGGGCGCGGACCACCACGGTGGCCGAGTTGACCAGCTGGGCGGTCCAGCCATGGGCGGCGCGGTTGGAGGCGAGCGCCGCGAAGGCGGTCAGACAGGCCAGGAAACACAGCACCGCCACCACGAAGACCAGCGCGCCGTCACGGGCGTCGCGCGGCGGCAGCAGCGGGCCGGGCTTCCACTTGGCGACCTGGAAGAACTCGCTCATTCGCGGCCTCCCACATCGACCAGGCGGCCGTGTTCCAGGTGCAGCGTCGGTCGCGCGGCGCGGGCCACCAGGTCCTCGTCGTGGGTGGCGATCAGCACGGTGGTGCCCAGGCGGTTCAACTCGACGAACAGGCGCAGCAGGCGCAGCGACATGGCCGGATCGACATTGCCGGTCGGCTCGTCGGCCAGCAGCACGTCGGGACGGTCGACGACCGCGCGGGCGATGGCCAGGCGCTGCTTTTCGCCGCCCGACAGCGTGGCGGGCAGGGCGTGCATGCGCTCGCCCAGGCCGACCCAGCTCAGGAGCTCGGCGACGTCCTCGCGATAGGTGGCCGGCTTGCGCTTGAGAATGCGCAGCGGCAGGGCGGCGTTGTCGAACACCGACAGGTGCTCCAGCAGCCGAAATTCCTGGAACACCACGCCGATCCGGCGGCGCAGGAACGGCAGGTCGCCGGTGTGCGTGAGGCTGACGTCACGCCCGAAAAGCTCGACGCGACCCCGTGACGCACGGTGCGCCAGGTAGATCAGCTTGAGCAGCGAACTCTTGCCCGCGCCCGACGCGCCGGTCAGGAAGTGGAAGCTGCCGGGGGGCAGGGAAAAGCTGATATCCCTTAGGGTTTCCGGCGCGCGGCCGTAACGCATAGAGACGCCGTCGAACCGGACCACCGGAAGGGCGTCATCGCCCTGTTCTGTGTCGATCCGCAAGGCGCGTCACTTGGGTTTCTGGACATCAGGGTTAAAATCAGCGACCCCCTTTAGGTGTGTGGGGAGCGTTCGATTCGCGGCCATGATACTGACCTGTCCGGAGTGCGCCAGCCGCTATTTCGTCGACGACTCCAAGGTCGGCGCGGCGGGACGCGTCGTGCGTTGCGCGTCGTGCGGTCACCGTTGGAACGCGCGCAACGAAGCGGCTGTCGACGACCTTTTTGACGAGCCCGAAGTCCCGACCCTGGCCAGCCAGGCCGAGAGCCTCGAACCCGTCCTCGAACCCGCCGCCGAAAGCGCCGAGGAGCCGCCCGTCAGCGCCCTGCCGGGCGAGGAGCTGCCCAAGGTCTTCCGCGCCCGCGCCGACGCCGAGCGCCGCCTGCGCGAGGCCACCGCCACCGGCGTCATCTGGGCCGGCATGGCCGCCGCCATGGCGGTGGTCGTGGTCGCCTCCCTGATCTTCCGCATCGACGTGGTCAAGATCCTGCCGGGCTCGGCGGGCGCCTATGCCGCCGTCGGGCTGCCGGTGAACACCATCGGCCTGGTGATCGACCGCGACAGCATCAAGGCCCAGCCCGTGATGCTGGACGGCCACGCCGCCGTGACCGTCACCGGCACGATCCGCAACATCACCGAGCACGACGTGCTGGCTCCGCCGCTGCGGGTCGAGCTGCTGAACAAGCAGGAAAAGCGCGTAGCCGGCCAGTTGGCCGCGGCCGCCGACGCCAAGATCCCGCCGGGTCAGGTGCGCCACTTCTCGATCACCTTCCTGAACCCGCCGCGCACGGCCAAGGACCTGCAGATCGGCTTCGCCACCGAAGCCGGCGCGGCCAAGGCGGTGAAGGCGGCCCTGAAGAAGCCCGAAGGCCACGGTGAGCCCGAATTGGACCTGCGCGGCGCCCAGGACGCCCCCGCCGAGCACGAAGCGGCTGGACAGGAACCCTCGGGACATGAGAGCGGGGAGGAAACGCCTCCCCCCGCAGACTCTCACGAACCCGAACATCATGAATGACACCAAACAACCTGAAGTCCTGATCTCGGAAGCCGAGATCGCCGAACGGGTTCAGAAGCTGGCCGAGGCCATCGCTCCGCGCATCGACAACGACACCGTCGTGGTCTGCCTGCTGACGGGCGGCCTGTGGTTCGCCGCCGACCTGACCCGCGCCCTCTACAGGGCCGGCCGCGACGTGCGGTTCGACGCCCTGTGGCTGGCCTCGTACCATGACGAGCGCAAGAGCACGGGCCGTTGCGAGGTCCGCGCCGACCTTCAGCGCCCGCTGGTCGGCCGCCGCGCCCTGGTCGTCGACGACGTCTTCGACACCGGCCTGTCGCTGTCGGAAGCCGCGCGCCTGGTGAAGGACGCCGGGGCCAGCGAAGTGCTGACCGCCGTCTTCGCTCGCAAGCCTTGGCCCAAGGATCGCGGCATGGAGCCCGACTTCGTCGCCTGGGAAGCCCCCGCGCGCTACCTGGTCGGCTACGGCCTCGACGACGAGGGCAAGAGCCGCGGCCTGCCGTACATCGGCGCGCTGGACTAAGATGCCGGCGGAAAAGCCCCCATTCGCCATCCGGACCGTCGTCATATTGGCGGTTGGTGGCTGGGTGCTCTGGGGGCTTTTCACGCTACTAGTTGCTTACGGCTTTGCTCAAAATAATGAGATGGCCGTGGCGGGGCAGATTGGTGACCTCTTCGGCGGCATAAACGCTCTATTTTCCGCCTTAGCTTTTGCGATGGTTTGGTGGTCGGGTGACATGCAGCGCCGCGAATTGTCGCTGCAGAGGCAAGACCTCCAGCTTCAGTTAGAGGAATTGCGAGCTCAGAGGGATGAGCTCGCGGAAACTCGCAGCGTTTTCAAGCGCCAAAATTTCGAAACTGCATTCTTTCAGCAGCTGACTTTCATGAGGGATATGATCCCAAGTTTTCGTGTGGGAAATAGTGAGGGAGAGGCGGCGCTCGGTTCAATAAGTCGAGCCTGTGATGGAATATTAAGGGGTGAAAACGCAGATGTAGATCAAATATCTTCAAATATATACTACAAAAATTTCATCTCAGAAAATTACGAGAAATACATTCATGCCAGATATGAAAATCAAATAGGTCCCTACTTTAGGACGTTGTATCACGCGTTTAAATTGGTCGATGCTCAAGATTTTTCAAGAGAAGATAAAATCCAGTATGCCAACCTGATAAGGGCGCAATTGGGTAGTAATGTTCTCATCATTTTGGCTGCGAACGTTATGTCTCCGCCTGGAGATGGATTTCGCGATCTGATAAAGAGGTATGGAGTTTTAAAGCATTTTCCTAGGCGGCCTTATATAAATCGACTAGTTGAGATTTTTCCCTCTGGGGCGTTTTCAAGTGCCCGGCTCGACTAGAGCATTTCGGGTTAAACCCAGTCCGGTACCAGATCCCGCGCCAGCATCTCGTCATAGGTCGGCCGCTTGCGGATCACCGCATAGCGGTCGCCGTCGACCAGGACTTCGGGCACCAGCGGGCGGGTGTTGTACTCGCTGGCCATGGCCGAGCCGTAGGCGCCGGCCGACATGAAGGCCACCAGGTCCCCGGCTGCGAACGGCGGCAGGGCGCGGTCGCGGGTGAAGGTGTCGCCGGTCTCGCAGACCGGACCGACGACGTCATAGACCGTCTCCCCGGCGCGCTTCACCACCGGACGGATGTCGTGGATGGCGTCGTACATGGCCGGGCGGACCAGGTCGTTCATGGCCGCGTCGATGACCAGGAACTTGCGGCCTTCCGGGCGCTCGTGGACGTGCATCACTTCGGAGACCATCACGCCGGCGTTGGCGGCGATGACGCGGCCCGGCTCGAAGGCCAGCTTGACGGGCAGGCCCTTCGTCACCTCGCCGACCATCGCGCCGAACTCGGCGGGCGAGGGCGGTTCGGGGTGGTTGAAGTAGGGCACGCCCAGGCCGCCGCCCAGGTCCAGGCGCTCGACCGACAGGCCTTCGCCCAGCAGCTGCTCGACCAGGCCCCGCATCTTGCTGAAGGCGGCGCGCATCGGCGCGAGATCGGTGATCTGGCTGCCGATGTGGCAGGCCACACCCACGGGCTCGAGATTGGCGTTGTTGCTGGCGTTGGCGTAGAGGCGCGCGGCCTCGGCGAACGAGACGCCGAACTTGTTCTCGGACTTGCCGGTGGCGATCTTGGCGTGGCCGCCGGCCGCGACGTCGGGATTGACCCGGAAGGCCACCTTGGCGCGGACGCCCAGGCTGGCCGCGACGTCCGCGATCAGGTTCAGTTCCGGCTCGGACTCGACGTTGATCTCGGCGACGCCGGCCTCGAGGGCGAATTCGATCTCGCGGCGGGCCTTGCCGACGCCGGAGAAGACGATGCGCTCGGCCGGGATGCCGGCGGCCAGGGCGCGGCGGACCTCGCCCTCCGAGACCGTGTCGGCCCCGGCGCCCAAGTCGCCCAGCACTTTAAGCACCGCGACGTTGGAATTGGCCTTCACGGCGTAGGCGACCAGCGGGTCGACCACGCCGCCGGCGATCAAGGCGTCGCGGAACACGGTGAAGTGCCGCTCCAGCGTGGCGCGGCTGTAGACATAGACGGGCGTGCCGACCTCGGCCGCGATCCGGGCCAGGGGCACGCCTTCGCAGGCCAGGCCCTCGGGGCCGTACTCGAAGTGGTTCAACGGAGTCTCTTAGTTGGGGGTAGCGCCAGGGAAGCCCTTGGCCGACGGACCGCCGAACGGGTCCTTGGTGCCGGGCAGCGGGGCGGCGCGAATGGTGCGGTCGCTGGAGGCCGGGTCGCGGATCTCCTGGGCGCCGCCGGCGCGGGCCGGCTGGTTGGCCTGGGCCGAGGCCGCGCGGCGCTCTGCTTCCCAGGCGGCCTTCTTGGCCGGATCCCACAGCGGGGCGGGACGCTCCAGATTGCCTTGCTTGCCGCACGCGGTGGCCGTGATGGCCAGGGCGGCCAAAGCGAGGATCGTGATCGGGCGACGGATCATGCCAGCAGTTCCTTCCAACGCGCGATCTGGGCGCGGACCTGGGCGGGAGCCGTCCCACCATAGCTCATGCGGCTGGCCGCCGAGGCGGCCGGAGTCAGAACGGCGTAGACGTCCTGGGTGATCCGCGGCTCGATCGCCTGGAACTGCTCCAAGCTAAGATCGGCCAGATCGACGCCAAGACCTTCGGCCGTCTTTACGGCAGAGCCTGTCACGTGGTGGGCG
>JAEXJH010000533.1 GCA_023445955.1 Pseudomonadota bacterium | reverse complement strand
ATCTTGATGTCGGTCAGTTCGCGGAAGTCGGCGATGGCGTCCAGCATCAGATAGGGCTGGCCGGCGGCGGCGCGTTCCTTCTGGTGCTTGACCAGACCGAAGCCGGCCGATGAGTCGACGAAGGCCGGGCAGAAGATCGGCACGCCTTCTTCATAGGCGGTCTGGATCAGCGAGCCGGGCTTTTTCGCATTACCCTCGCTCAGCCACTTGCCCATCTCCCAGATGAACTCGCGCGACGAGTTGGCGCGCGGCTCCAGCTGGTTGCAGATCTCCAGGATCGTGTGATCGCAGTTCTGCAGCTCTTCTTCGTCGATATAGGTGTCGTAGATGCGGTCGATGTAGTTGTCGCGCAGCACGTTGTCGTCGACCGGGCCGGCGGCCTGATAGTGCTTGAAGCCGAGGGCTTCGAAGAAGTCCATGTCGACGATGCTGGCGCCGGTGGCGACCACGGCGTCGATCATGCCGTTCTTCACCATGTCGCGGTACACGTGCATGCAGCCGCCGGCCGAGGTCGAACCGGCCAGGATCAGCCAGGGCGAGCAGCCCGCATCGCCCAGGGCCATGTTGAAGATGTCGGCGGCGCGCGCGGTGTCGCGGCTCGAGAACGACATCTTGCGCATCGAGTCGATGATCGGACGGGCGTCGAACGCCGTGATGTCGATGTGCTCGACGACGTTCTGCAGGAGTTCGGCCTTGGTGTTGTTCGGAACGGGAGCGTTCATGACAGAGGTTCCTCTGAAGGTGAGCGCCCGTCGTGACCCGCGAGCACGCCGGGACGGAGCGACCGGCGAGGGGATAGGTTGCAAGGGCGCGCTATATAGAAGGTTTGCGACGATTATCGAGTCCCAATCGCGGTTTCCGTCTTTTCCTGCCTTCGGCGTCGCGCGACAGGGACGATCAGCAGGGCGATGACCGCCAGCAGCGCGACAAGCGCCACGGCGTCGCTGGCCCGCTCGATCGGCGTCGCGACCTGGCGAATGCGGTAGATGTGCCGGCCGGCTGGAGCCTGGAACGACACGAAGCGCCAGGGGCCGGCGGCCTCGGCCTTCAGCGGCGTCTTCACCCGACCGTCCACGCGTTCGGCGACCCAGGTGGGGAAGTAGAAGCGCTTGACGGTGATCGTGGCGGGAGCGGGCAGGTCCAGGTCCATGGCCACGCTGCCGTCCGGAAAGCCGTTGGCGGCCAGCACCTTGCCGCCGGCCCCGGCGTCGATGAACGGCAGGCCCGGGAAGCCGTTGACCAGGTCGGGATTGGTGAAGTCCGGATAGACCGCGCCATAGCCGGCGGGCAGGTGCTCGTTGGGGACGCGGCCCGCCGCGATCAGCCCCATGCCGATCGGGTCGACGGGATAGAGGTTGGCGTTGCGCAAGGTCGGGGCGGCGACCACGAAGGCCCACAGCACCACCAGGGCGGGGACGCTCAGCACGGCGGCCAGTCGGCGCGGGCGGCCCGAGGCGCCGGCCAGGCCCAGGGCGGCCACCGCGCAGACCTCGCTGACCACGATGATCCGGTACGAGAACTGAACCTGGGACAGCAGCTTGAGGCTCCACACCCAGGGAACGGCGTGCAGCAGCGTGCCGAGGATCGCCAGGGCGCCGAACAGCATGGCCGGGACGGCGGTCTGGCGACGCGGCGCGTCGAAGGCCGTCAGCAGCGCCGCCAGGCCCACGGCGGCCGCGGTCCAGCTGGACAGGGCCACGATCTTCATGAAGGCGGTCGACGGCCACTTTTCCCAGGCCAACAGGCCCCAGGATGCGGCGTCGTTGGCCCACAGCCAGCTCATCTGCGCCGCACCTTGCATCAGCAGCGCCGGCCCCAGATAGCCGGCGGCCAGAGCCAGCCCCAGGACGCCGCCGGCCAGGCAGCGCGCCGCCATGGCGATCCGCTCTGCCGCGCGGGCGGTCCACAGACGCCAGCCGACCACGGCGGGGACGATGAACAGGGTGGCCAGCAGCGTGCTGGGCAGGTGCGACAGCGCCAGGGCCGCGTAGCTGACGGCCAGGCCGGGGATCCAGCGCCAGTCCGAAGCCGCGCGGTCCAGGCCCAGCAGCACCCACGGCAGGACCGCGGCGGCGGCCAGCTCGGCGAAGGCTCCGCGAATGTAGAAGTCGACCGTGTGGTAGGGCGCCAGCATGTAGACCACGGCCGCGACCAGCGCCCAGCGGTCGCCGGTCCGTCCGCGCAGCAGGGCGAACATGCCGCCGCCGGACGCCAACAGCAGCAGGAAGCAGGCCCAGGCCGTGACCAGCAGGGTGTCCAGCGTGTGGAAGGTCACGAGGTCGACCAGCGCGGCGACATGGAAGGCCAGCGGCGGATAGTAGTAGAACGACGGCGCGCCCAGGCCCTGGAACGCGCCGGGCAGCCAGCGCGGCGGCCACTCGCCCCGGCCCAGGGCGTCGCTAAATTCCTTCACCCAGATGGTGTTGTAGACGACGCTGTCGCTGGGGCCGACCCCCGCCAGCAGCGTGCCGCCGGCCAGGAACTGGGCCGCGATCAGCAGCACGACCAGGATCAGGAAGGGGTTCATCCGGCCGTCGGGGACAGGCGAATGATCATGTTCGAGCGTCGACGCCTTGAGCATACCCACCCCACTCAACCTTAAATCTCCCTTTGTCGGGCGGTCGAGCAAAAGTCCAGGCGCAATGTCAGGCGCAAACGAAAGAGGCCAGGGACAAGCCCTGGCCTCTCGGTTCGTGTGCAGACGATGGTTTTAGCGGCGGCGCTTGCGCTTGCCGGCCGCGCCCGTGGGGCGCGAGAAGCGGACGATCTTGCGCTCTTCGTTTTCCTGGCGGACCGCCGGGATCGAGCGCTTGGCCAGGCCGTACATCGAGGCCATCGGCGCGTCCTGCACCTGGGCGGTGTCGGTTTCGCCAAAGCCGTTGAAGCGGGTCGACATGGCGACGCCGTAAGCGCCCAGCATGCCGATCTCGATGTAGTCGCCCTCGTCCACGCTTTCCGGCAGGTAGAACGGGCCGGGCATGTGGTCGACGCTGTCGCAGGTCGGGCCATAGAAGCGGAAGGGCTTGAGGCCTTCTTCCACGACTTCGCCGTTCTTGCGGTACAGCTTCACGGGGAACGGCCACTTCATGTGCGCCGCATCGAACAGCGAGCCGTACGAGCCGTCGTTCAGATAGAGCGCGTCGCCCTTCTTCAGCTCGACCTTGACCAGCAGCGACGAGGCCTCGGCGACCAGGGCGCGGCCCGGCTCGCACCAGAGCTCGGTGGTCTCGTGGACCATCATCTCGGCGAAGCCGCGGTCGATGGCGGCCAGATACTCGGAGAGATCCGGCGGGACCATGCCCGGATAGATCGACGGGAAGCCGCCGCCGACGTCGACGACATCGGCCAGCACGCCGGCGCGCACCAGGGCGCGCGAGGCCTGGGCCATCGCGGCCTGATAGGCCGTCGGGCGCATGCACTGGCTGCCGACGTGGAAGGACACGCCCATCAGGTCCTGGGTGGCGCGACGGGCGGCCAGCAGCAGGGCCGGGGCGTTGTGCGGCTCGACGCCGAACTTGCCCGACAGGCTGTAGGCCGCGCCCTCGGCCTGCACGCCCATGCGGACGATCAGGTTGAGGTCCTTGGCGTTGCCGGTGGCGTCCAGGATCTTGGCCAGCTCTTCGTGGGTGTCGAACGAGAAGGTCTTCACGCCGTGGTCGAAATAGGCGGCGGAGATCGCCACCCGGCTCTTGACCGGGTGCATGAAGGCCATGCGCGAGCCCGGGGCCTCGGTGGCCACCAGCTCGATCTCGTTCAGCGACGCGACGTCGAACGACCGCACGCCGGCCGCAGCCAGGTCACGGATCACCCACGGCGAAGGATTGGCCTTCACCGCATAAAAGACGTCGCCTTTAAATTCGGACTGGAACCAGCGCGCAGCTACGGAAACCGCGTCAGGCCGCACGAGTGCGACGGGACGTTCCGGTGACCGCTCACGGACCAGGTCCAGGGGAGATTGGTACGTGCGCAATTCACGTAACCCCCTGTTGGAAGTTAAACCCAGGCCGGCGTTAGCAGCGTTTTAGAGGACTTCGGGTCCGCCGGAGCGAGCGAAATAGGGTCATTGTCCGGGGATGTAAAGTCCCTTTTGCGGCCCCGTTTCGAGGCGAATTGATCCACGCCCCGTCACAAATCCATTGCGAACCGCCCCCAAACCGGAGAACGCATTTCCCAAGCACCGAAACCACGTTAAGGATTCGCCCCGACCATGACGTCGGACCCTGTTCTCTCGATCCGCGCCGCTTCCAAGACCTTCGGGGCTCGGCGCGCGCTGGACACCGTCTCCCTCGACGTCAATCGAGGCGAGATGATCGCGCTCATCGGGCCTTCGGGGTCCGGGAAATCCACGCTTCTTCGCTCGATCGACGGTCTGCAGACCATCGATGACGGCGGCCACATCGACGCTTTCGGCGGCCCGGTCCAGGCCAAGGGCCGCGTGTCGGGCGAGGTGCGCAAGGCGCGCGTCCGCATCGGCTTCATCGCCCAGCAGTTCAACCTGGTCGGCCGCCTGTCGCTGTTCAGCAACGTCGCCCTGGGCTCGCTGGGCCGCATTCCGTTCATCCGCGGCATCTTCGGCCAGTGGCCGAAGGAAACCCGCGAGGCGGCCATGGCCGCGCTCGCCCGCGTGGGCGTGGCCGACTATGCCGGCCAGCGCGCCAACACCCTGTCGGGCGGCCAGCAGCAGCGCGGCGCCATCGCCCGCGCCCTGGTCCAGAAGGCCAAGATCATTCTCGCCGACGAGCCTGTGGCCTCGCTGGACCCCGTTTCGGCGCGCAAGGTCATGGAGATCCTGCGCGACCTCAATCAAAGCGACGGCCTGACCGTCGTCGTCACCCTGCACCAGGTGGACTACGCCCTGCGCTATTGCGACCGGGTCGTGGC
>JAEXJH010000532.1 GCA_023445955.1 Pseudomonadota bacterium | reverse complement strand
GCGTCTAGCTGTTGGCAGGCGCGCCGAGGCTGACTAGGAGTGGCTCATACCCGCCCTCCAAAGAGTCACCGCCTCCATGACCCAACCGCATTCCGGCGCCCCATTGGCGGGCCGCCATATCGCCGTTTTGCTCGGCGGCCCTTCGTCGGAACGCAAGGTCAGCCTGGTCTCTGGCGCGGCCTGCGCCGACGCGCTGGAGCAGCTGGGGGCCAAGGTCTCGCGGATCGATCCCGGCGTCGACATCGCCCAGGTGCTGACCGCCACCAAGCCCGACATGGTCTTCAACGCCCTGCACGGTGAGTGGGGCGAGGACGGTTGCGTCCAGGGCGTGCTGGAAACCCTGAAGATCCCCTACACCCACTCGGGCGTTCTGGCCTCGGCGCTGGCCATGGACAAGGCCAAGGCAAAGGCCGTGCTGGCGGCCGCCGGCGTGATCGTTCCGGGCGGCGGCCTCTACAACCGACACGATGTCGCGCGCGACCATGTGTTGCAGCCCCCCTATGTCGTGAAGCCCAATGCCGAAGGTTCGTCCGTAGGCGTCTTCATCATTCTGGAAGGCGTGAACCGCCCGCCGGTAGAACTTTCCTCTCCGACCTGGACTTTCGGCGAGGAAGTGATGGTCGAGCCCTATATCCGGGGGTTGGAATTGGCCGTGGCGGTCATGGGTGAGTCAAAAGGTCCCAGGGCGCTGGCCGTTACCGATATCCGTGCATCCACAGGTTTCTACGACTACGAAGCCAAGTACTCCGAAGGCGGTTCAATTCACGTCCTACCGGCCCCAATCCCTGATGGCGTAAGGGATCGCGCCATGCGGATGGCCGAGCTGGCCCATACCGCTCTTGGTTGCCAAGGCGTGACTCGGTCGGACTTCCGTTATGACGACATTAACGACCTTCTGGTCCTTCTAGAGGTCAACACGCAACCCGGCATGACGCCGACCTCGCTCGCTCCCGAGCAGGCCGATCACGTCGGGATCCCGTTTGACCAACTAGTTTTGTGGATCGTGGAGGACGCTTATGCCCGCTGTAGTGCGGGGGGGACCGCCTAAGCCTAGGCGACCCCGGGCCGAAGCGCCCGCAAGTCCGAGCAAAGGCAAGCCGGCGCCCAGGGGGGCGCAGCCGGCCGCGAAGTTGCACGCCGCCAAGGGCGTGGGTTTGTCGCCCACGGTAGCCCTGAGTGTGGCGGGCGCGGCCTTGGGTCTCGGTCTTGTGGTCATGCTGGCGACCGGCCACCGCGCCGAGCGCATTGGCTCGTCCATGGTCCATAGCGTCGACAACACCTTTGCTTCGGCCGGTTTCCGGCTGAAGACGGTTCACATCCGCGGCGCCTCGGCGACCGCGCAAGGCGATATTCTGGCGGCCTCGGGCCTCTACCTGAACCAGCCCACGCTGGGCATGGATCTGAACGACGTTCGCACCCGGGTGCAGGGCGTGGGCTGGGTCAAGGACGCCAAGGTCGTGCGCATGCTGCCCGACACCGTGCTGATCGCGGTGGAAGAGCGGCCGGCGCTGGCGGTCTGGCAGAACCAGGGCCGGATGAAGGTGATCGACGGCGAAGGCCGGGTGATCAGCGAGGCCGACCCGGCTCGCTTCCCCGCGCTGCCGCTGGTGGTGGGGCAGGGCGCCGACCAGGCGGCCGGCCTGATCCTGCCAGCCGTGGCTGCAAGGCCGCGCCTGCGGGATCGTCTCGAAGCGCTGGTGCGCGTCGACGATCGTCGCTGGGACTTGAGACTGAAGGACGGCTCGCTAATTCAGCTGCCGGCCATTGACGAAGAATCCGCGCTGATTCAATTGGATCAGCTCGACCAACGACAGCGAATCCTCGACATGGGTTTTGCGCGGATCGATCTGCGCGACCCCGAAATGGTGGCTGTCAGACCGCGCGACGCCGTGCTCCCCGGAGCACCGGCGGCGAACGGGGCGTGAAGACGAGTGATGGGCTGAGGTGGCAATAGCGATGTCGCGATTGGAGGAACGGAAGCAGGCGCGTGAGGGCCTGAAGGCCACGCTCGTGCGCCAGCCCGCCATTGCGGCTGTCGACCTGGGCGCGTCCAAGGTCACCTGCTTCATCATGAAGGCCGACGGCATTCATCGCGACAACCGCACCCTGACGACGGCCGGTGTCGGCTATGTCCAGTCGCGCGGCGTGCGTGGCGGCGCCATCGTCAACCTGGACGAAGCGGCGCAAGCCATCGCCCAGGCCGTCGAGCGCGCCGAGACCGTGGCCGGCGTCAACGTCCAGGGCGTCAGCGTCTGCACGGCCGGCGGCCAACTGGCCTCCAACCGCGTCCACACCCAGGTTTCGCTGGGCGCCCGTCCGATCGGCGACGGCGACCTGTCGCGCGCCATCGCCTCGGCCCTGGCGCAAGTCCGTATTCCCGGCCGCAAGCCGATCCACCTGCTGCCGATCGCCTGGTCGGTCGACGGCCAGCGCGGCATCCGCGACCCGCGCGCCATGTTCGGCCGCTCGCTGGGTCTCGAGCTGCTGGTGGTCTCGGTCAACGAGAACATCTTCCACACCCTGGCTCACTGCGTCGAACGCGCCCACCTGTCCTTCGAAGGCGTGGTCGCCGCGCCGTTCGCTTCTGCGCTTGCCGCGCTTGAAGAGGACGAGATGGACCTGGGCGCGGTCTGCATCGACATGGGCGGCGGCTCGACCTCGGTGGCCGTGTTCAACAACGGCGCGCTCTGCCACGTCGACAGCCTGTCGGTTGGCGGCGGTCACGTGACGCAAGACATCGCCCGCGGCCTGCAGACCTCGGTGGTCGGCGCCGAGCGCATCAAGACCCTGCACGGCAGCGCCATCGCCTCGGCCAACGAGGACCGCGAAATGATCGAGGCGCCGCCGCGTGGCGACGATCCGGGCGCGGGTCCGGTCATCGCGCCGCGCAGCTTGCTCAAGGGCATCATCCAGCCGCGCGTCGAAGAGACCCTGGAACTGCTGCGCGAGCGCCTGAAGGCCTCGGGCGCGCCGGTCGAGCCGGGCGCTGGCATCGTCCTGACGGGCGGCGCCAGCCAGCTGGCCGGCGTGCGCGAAGTGGCTGTCCGTGTGTTCGACCGTCCGGTGCGCCTGGGCCGTCCGCGCCGCGTGCCGCACCTGGCCGACGCCGCCTCGGGTCCCGCCTTCTGCGCCGCCGCCGGCACCCTGCACCGCACCGCCTTTGGTCCGCGCGAGGCCGTTTCGAGCAAGGCCCTGGCCGGTGGTCCGGTCCGCAAGCGGCCGCTGGATCCCAATGCTTCGCCGATGGCCAAGGCCGCGGCCTGGCTGCGCGACAATCTCTAGCTTGGGCTGGTAGCCAAGCTCTTAAGTTTTAAGCGTGATTAACTGTACTGCTTAACCTTGAAGGCCCGGTCGGGCCACTCGACCGGGGCGTTTGCTGTCCGGTTGCGCCTATATTCGCCAGAATTCGCGCTTAGCGTCGTTCGGTCGCACGCGTCTGTGAATCCCCAGGGGAACCCTTGGTTCCTTTGGAGATTCTGTTGATAGACCACAATTTATCCAGCGGTCGCGCTCGACCAAACCACGACTCAGATTATGCAGTTAACTGCCGATTAACGATGGTGGTTGTTCTGTTAACACGATCGTCGAGGCATCCCCGGCGATTGGGTGTCGCCGAGGTCTAAGTTCGACGATTTCGGCGTTAAGGACGCGAGGGTCCCATGGCAATTTCTCTTTCTGCGCCGCGTACGACTGAGCTGAAGCCGCGTATCGTGGTGTTCGGCGTCGGCGGCGCTGGCGGCAACGCCGTGAACAACATGATCGAGGCTGGCCTCGAAGGTGTTGAGTTCGTGGTGGCCAACACCGACGCGCAACAGCTTCAGTTCGCCAAGACCGACCGGCGCATCCAGCTCGGCGTGCAGATCACCCAGGGCCTGGGCGCTGGCGCGCACCCGGAAGTGGGCATGAGCGCCGCCGAAGAGAGCTTCCCGGAGATCGGCGAGCACCTCGACGGCGCCCATATGGTCTTCATCACCGCCGGCATGGGCGGCGGCACCGGCACCGGCGCGGCCCCGATCATCGCCAAGTGCGCTCGTGAGCGCGGCATCCTGACCGTCGGCGTCGTGACCAAGCCCTTCCACTTCGAAGGTCGTCACCGCATGCGCCTGGCCGATAGCGGCATCCAGGAGCTGCAGCGCTATGTCGACACCCTGATCGTCATTCCGAACCAGAACCTGTTCCGCGTCGCCAACGAGCGCACGACCTTCGCCGAAGCCTTCGGCATGGCCGACCAGGTGCTGCACTCGGGCGTCCGTTCGATCACCGACCTGATGGTCCTGCCGGGCCTGATCAACCTCGACTTCGCCGACGTCCGCACGGTCATGACCGAGATGGGCAAGGCGATGATGGGCACCGGCGAAGGCGCTGGCGAAGACCGCGCCCTGATGGCCGCCCAGAATGCCATCGCCAACCCGCTGCTGGACGAAGTCTCGCTGAAGGGCGCCAAGGCCGTGCTGGTCAACGTGACCGGCGGCATGGACATGACCCTGCTGGAAGTCGACGAGGCCGCCAACGCGATCTCGGATCAGGTCGATCCGGAAGCCAACATCATCTTCGGCGCGGCCTTCGATCCGTCGCTGGAAGGCGTGATCCGCGTGTCGGTGGTCGCCACCGGCATGGACGGCGCCTCGATCGCCCAGATCGAGCCCAAGCCGGTCACCCGCAACACCTCGGCCGCCCCGCTGATCGCCGAGACGACCCGTCCGGCGCCGCAGCCGGAACCGGCGCGTCCGACCGCTCGCTACGAAGCCGCTCGCCCCGTCGAGCGTCCGTCGTCGGCTTTCGCGCCCGAGCCGATGCCGGCTCCCGAGCCCGAGATCGTCATGTCCGCGCCCCAACCGGCGCCGGAAGCCGAGCTCTACTACGATGAGCCCAGTGTAGCTGAAGAACCGCGTATTTCCGCGCCTGCGCCCCGGACGGTGACCCGCATCGTCGACCCGATGGTCGACGAAGCAGGCTCGGAAGAGCCGCTGTTCCCGGAGAACAATTATTACGAAGAGCGTCGTCCCCAGAAGCAGGGCGGTGGTTTCTTCTCGATGTTCGGCGGTGGTCGCCAGCGTTACGAGCAGCAGGCTTCGTCGGCTCCCCAGCCGCAGGCCCGCTCGACCCAGAGCGCCCGTCCGCAGCTGCAGCCCATCGAAGCGCCGCAGACCGACGACGGCGAGGACCTGGAAATCCCGTCGTTCCTGCGACGCCTGGCCAACTGAAAGGAAGACCCCAAGCGGGATCCTTCCAAACGGCCTAAATGACCTGAAACGCCCCGGGAGAGATCCCGGGGCGTTTTGCTTTGTCCGCTCGCTTGCGACTCCCGTTCGCCCCGGCCAAGGTGCCGCCCTCAGTCGAGGGAGAGTTCATGCGCAAGTTCCTGTACGGCCTGTCGGGCCTGGCGGTGTTGGCGGCCACGGCTTCGGCCGCGCCGATGGCGGACAAGGATCCGGGCGCCAGCGCGCCGACGCAGTACGAGGTCTCGTTCGACAACGCTCGCCACCATGAGGCGCAGGTCGTCGCCACCTATCGCGGCGTACCCAAAGGCCCCCAGAAGCTGCGGATGTCGCGCTCGTCGCCGGGCCGCTACGCGATCCACGAGTTCGCCAAGAACGTCTACCAGGTCAGCGCCGTCGACGGCGCGGGCAAGCCGCTGAAGGTCGAGCGCAGCGAGCCCTACGGCTGGACCGTCGAGGGCCACGACGGGACCGTGAAGGTGACCTACACCCTCTATGCCGACCGCGGCGACGGCACCTATTCGCAGGTCGACCCTACCCACGCCCACCTCAATATGCCGGCCACCTTCCTGTGGGCCGTGGGCTATGACGCCAAGCCGATCCGCGTGAGCTTCAAGCGCGCCGATCAGAGCTGGAAGATCGCCACCCAGCTGCCGGCCGCCGAGGGCCAGGCCGATACGTTCTGGGCCCCGAACCTGCAGTACTTCATGGACAGCCCGACCGAGATCGCGGCTTTGACCATCCGCGAGTGGCAAGTGACCGACAGCGGCCGCACCTACACCTTCCGCCTGGCGCTGCATAACCCGGGCACGGACGAGGACGCCGACAAGTTCGTCGAGAAGCTGAAGGCCATCGTGCCCCAGCACATCAAGGTGTTCGGCGAGCTGCCGAAGTTCGACCATGGCGAATACACCTTCATCGCCGACTACATGCCGCAGATCACCGGCGACGGCATGGAGCACCGCAACTCGACCTTCATCAGCCAGCCGCGCTCGCTGTTCCGGGGCAATTTCAGCCAGCTGGGCACGGCCAGCCACGAGTTCTTCCACGCCTGGAACGTCGAGCGCATCCGCCCGGCCGAGCTGGAGCCGTTCGACTTCACCAAGGCCAACCCGACCCCCTCGCTGTGGCTGGCCGAAGGCTTCACCCAGTACTACGGCCCGCTGCTGATCCGCCGCGCTGGCCAGTCGACGGTGGACGAGTTCCTGACCAGCCTGTCGGGCACGCTGAACGGCGTCGTGGTCGGCCCCGGCCGCCTCTATGGCTCGCCGCAGGAGATGAGCCTGCGCGCGCCGTTCGTCGACGCCGCCGCCGCCCTGGATCCGACCAATCCGAACATCTTCACCTCGTACTATCCGTACGGCGCGGTGATCGGCCTGGCGCTGGACCTGCAGCTGCGCGGCCGCGAGAAGCCGCTCAGCCTGGACGACTTCATGAAGCGCATGTGGAAGACCCACGGCGCGCCCGAGAAGCCCTACAAGCCCGCCGATATCCGCGCGGCCCTGGCCCAGACGACGAGCGACCCGGCCTTCGCCGACAGCTTCTTCAAGGCCAGCATCGAAGGCTCGGCCCTGCCGGACTTCGGCCCGCTGCTGGACAAGGCCGGCCTGAAGCTGCGGCCGAAATCGTCGAAGAAGGCCTGGCTGGGCGCGTCGCGCGTCAAGGTCAGCGGGACCGACGTGATCCTGGACGCGCCGCCCGTGCCGAACAGCCCGCTCTATGCTGCTGGAGTGGAGGTCGGCGACCGCATCATCTCGATCGGCCGCTTCGAGTTCGCCAATGAAGGTGACTGGACCGACGCCCTGGATCGCCTGAAGCCGGACGACGCCACCACGGTGAAGTTCGTCCAGCGCGGCCAGACCCGCGAAGCCCCGCTGAAGGTCGCCGCCGACCCGACGATCGAGGTCGTCCGCTACGAGAAGGCCGACCTCAAGCCGACCGAGGCGCAGCTGGCCTTCCGCAAGGCCTGGCTGGGCGAAGACACGCCGGCGGCCAAGTAGGAACCAACACTGCCGCTCAAGCGCTCGCCTCCAGGAACAATCCTGGAGGCGACCATGAGCTTAGTGATGCGTGTGACCACCGGCTTGATGCTGACCGTCGCGGTCAGCGGCTGCGCGATGGGCGGCCGGATGTCGAGCGGGCCCAGCAGCGACGAGCGCATGTTCGCCACCACCTTCGCCTCGTGCCGCGACCAGGTGCGGGCCGGCAAGACCGACAACTTCAAGATCTCGTCGGCCTCGCCCGCCGCCCAGGCCACGCCCGGCGGCGACACTGGCCTGCGCCTGAAAGCGCCCTATGACCGGACCAAGGGCAAGTACCGCCACGGCCGCAACGCCGCCATCGAGGCGGCGACGGATCGCTGCCTGGCGGTGAACGGGTACAAGATCTAGGCGGCGCTTCGCTGTCCCTAGTCGATCTTCACGAACGGCGTTGAACCACCCGTCACCTTGGGCAGCTCGCCGTTCCACTTCTCGATGGCCAGTTGCTGCAGAACCTGCGGGTTAGCCCGCAGGGCCTCGCCCTTGATGCGGATCGACTCGGCCTCGCCGCGCGCCTTGGCGATGGCGGCGTTGGCGAGAGCGGTTTCCTTGGCTTCCAGGGCCTTGGCGGCCAAGGCTTCCTGCTCCAGTTGGGTCTTGGCCTGCATCTGCTGGATGATGGCGGCCGGATAGCGGATCGAGCCGATCCAGTCGAGCTGCGAGACGGTGACCCCGTGCTTGGCCCACTTGTTGGATACCCGGGCATAGGCGCGCTGGATCACCTGCTGGCGGCCGCCGCTGTACAGGGTCTCGACGCCGACCTTCTCGGCCTCGGCGGCGACAGCCGAGCGGACGTCGTTGCGGATCGGGCCGTCCAGCAGTTGGTCGAACGACAGGCGATAGGTCTGGTAGAGGTTCGGGGCCGAGGCCGGATTGACCTGCAGGGTCACCGAGATGTCGGCCGTCATCGGCAGGCCGGTGTTGTCGGAGAAGGTGATCTCCTCGTTCTCGTTGCCGCGCTCGTCCTTCTCGCGGGTGTAGCTGTAGGTGCGCTGGATCACCGGGTACTGGATGATCCGCTCGCCGACGCCGCGGAAGTACCAGCGGGCGGGCAGGGGCTCGGGCGCGACGCCGGCCGACGAGCCCAGGGTGCGGATCTTCACCCCGACATTGCCCGGCTCGACCGTGGTGCTGTGCGACAGCACGCTGCACGAGCCCAGCAGCAAGACGAGCACCGCCACGACGCCGACCAGGACCATCTGGCCCTGCTTCTGGAACGGCGACTTGAGCTTGCGCGAGGGCGAGGCGAACGGGCTGTCGGTCATTCGGGATCCTTGGGCAGGGTCTTGGAGAGATCGCGGAGCAGGAGCCTGGCCAGCCAGGCCAGGGCCAGCACGCCGACGGCGAAGGCGGCCGGGGCGGCGACCAGGCCGATATCCGTGCCCGAGCCCCACAGCGGGCCGACGACCACGCGCATCAGGACCACGGCCAGGAACAGCCAACCGACCAGATAGGCGGTCGCCTTGGCGTAGATCACGGCGGTGCTCCCCGAACGCTTCGCATCTCGCCCCATGGTAGAGCCTCAAGCGCGGCGCTGCGCAAGGCTCGTCTCCACGCGGACCTAAAATTGCGCTATGAGGTCATGATCTGCCAATCGATGGACGAGACCGGTCACGATGAAGCTTACCCGCGCCGATCGGAAGATCCTCCAGATCCTGCAGGAGGACGGTAAGATCTCGAACGTCGACCTGGCCGAGCGGGTGGGGCTGTCGCCTAGCCCGTGCCTGCGCCGGGTCAAGCAGCTGGAGGCCTCCGGCCTGATCAGCGGCTATGTGGCGCTGCTGGATCGTCGCAAGGCGCAGCTGGGCGTGCTGGCCTATGTGGAGGTGCAGGTCGACCACACAGAGGGCGCGGCCGAGGCGTTCAAACAGGCGGTGCTGCGCGAGCCCGAGGTGGTCGGCTGCTACGTGATGACCGGCAGCTACGACTATCTGCTGCGGGTGGTGGCGCCGGACCTCGACGCCTATGGCGACCTGATGATGCAGCGCCTGCTGAAGATGCCGGCCGTGAAGGACGTGCGCTCGGCCTTCGTGCTGGACACGGTCAAGGATTCCACGGCCCTGCCGCTGGACTATATGGACTGATCATATTCGGCCGAGATTGATCCGGATCATTGGCAGGATGTGACCAACTTGACGCCAAGTTCGGTCATCATTGCCACGTTCTGACTTCGGCACCGCGATAAGCTGCTTTCCGTCGACCATCCGGAAAGCCGCCATGACCTCCTCCGTGTTCACCGGCCTGACGCCTCAGGCGCCCGACTCCCTGCTGTCGCTGATCGGCCTCTATCGCCGCGACTCGCGCGCGGAGAAGATCGACCTGGGCGTGGGCGTGTTCCGCGACGACGCCGGCGCGACGCCGGTCCTGGAGTGCGTCAAGGCCGCCGAGCAGATCCTGCTCGATACCCAGGCCACCAAGTCGTACCTCGGCCCGGAAGGCGACATCGGTTTCCTGGACCTCTTGAAGCCAATCATCTTCGGCGATGCGGTCGGCCACGAGATGTTCGGCGTCCAGACGCCCGGCGGCACCGGCGCGGTGCGGCTGGCCTGCGAGCTGCTGAAGGCCGCCAAGCCCGACATCCGCATGTTCATCGGCGCGGCGACCTGGCCCAACCACACCCAGATCCTGGACCAGTTGGGCATCGAGACGGTCACCTTCCGCCACTACGACCAGCGCGCCCAGAAGCTGCCCTTCGACGAGATGATGGCCAGCCTGGAGACGGCGCGGGCCGGCGACGCGGTGCTGCTGCACGCCTGCTGCCACAACCCGTCGGGCGCCGACTACAGCCTGGAACAATGGGCGGCGATCGCCGAGGTGGCCGGCCGCAAGCAGATCACGCCGCTAATCGACCTGGCCTATCAGGGCCTGGGTCTGGGCCTCGAGGAAGACGCCGCCGGCATGCGCCTTGTCCTGGCCGCCGCCGAGGACGGCCTGCTGGCCTATTCCTGCGACAAGAACTTTGGTCTCTACCGCGAGCGCGTCGGCGCGCTCTACACCCTCACCCGCGATGCGGCGACGCTGGACCTGGCCGCCAGCAACATCCGGGCGCTCGCCCGCACCAACTGGTCGATGCCGCCGGATCACGGCGCCGCCACGGTTCGTGTTATCCTGGAAAGCGAAAGCCTCACGACGCTCTGGAAGTCCGAACTGGACGCCATGCGCACGCGCGTGGCCGACCTGCGCCAGCGTCTGGCGACGGCGGTCCCGGTCCTGGCGCCGCTGGCCGGTCAGCACGGCCTCTTCGCCCTGCTGCCGCTGACGCCCGCCCAGGTCGCCCAGCTGCGCGAGGACCACGCGATCTACATGGCGGGTTCTGGCCGCATCAATCTGGCCGGCCTGACCGTTGAGAACATCGACACATTCGCGCGGGCGCTGAACGCCTGCCTGCAGGGAGAACCCGCATGACCGTCACTCAAGACAACCCGCTTGGCCTCGACGGCTTCGCCTTCGTCGAGTTCACCAGCCCCGAACCGGCCGCCATGAAGGCGCTGTTCGAGCAGATGGGCTTCGTCGCCGCCTCGACCCACCCGACCAAGGCCGTGACCCGCTACAAGCAGGGCCGCATCAACCTGCTGGTCAATGACGAGGCGACCGGCCAGGTGGCCGAGTTCCGCGCCGCCCACGGCCCCTCGGCCAACGGCATGGCGTTCGGTGTGGCCGACGTCGAGCAGGCCTATGC
>JAEXJH010000531.1 GCA_023445955.1 Pseudomonadota bacterium | reverse complement strand
CCTTGCGCCTGTTCGCCGGCGGCGCGGCCAAGCGCGGCCGGCCGGGCGAGCGCCTGGCGCGGGTGCTGGAAAAGCAGGGTCCGGCGGCGATCAAGATGGGCCAGTTCCTGTCGACCCGGGCCGACATTTTCGGGACCGCCTTCGCCGAAGACCTGTCGCACCTGAAGGACCGCTTGCCGGCCTTCCCGCTGTCGGTCGCCGAGGCCGAGATCCAGCGCAACCTGGGCAAGCCGCTGGGCGAGATCTACCAAGAGATCGGCGAGCCGGTCGCCGCCGCCTCCCTGGCCCAGGCCCATCCCGCGACCCTGGTCGACGGCCGCAAGGTCGCCGTGAAGGTGCTGCGTCCCGGCGTCGAGCGTCAGGTGGCCCAGGACAGCGCCGTGCTGCGCCTGGCCGCCCGCCTGGCCGAGAAGCTGGCCCCGGCCTCTCGCCGGCTGCGCCCCACCGAGTTCGTCGAGGTCGTCATCCGGTCGCTGGACCTGGAGATGGACCTGCGCTTCGAAGCCGCCGGCTGCGCCGAGCTGGGCGAGGCCATGGCGGTTGATCCCTACATGCGCGCGCCGCTGGTCTGCTGGGAGGGCGTGGGCAAGCGCGTCCTGACTCTGACCTGGGCCGAAGGCGCGCCGCTGTCGGACCCCGCCGCGCTGGAGCTGCCGGGCCTGGACCGCAAGGCCCTGGCCGAGAATGTCACCCGCGGGTTCCTGGCCCAGGCCCTGGATCACGGCCTGTTCCACGCCGACCTGCACGAGGGCAACCTGTTCGTCGCCGCGCCCTCGGCGATCGTCGCCGTCGACTACGGCATCGTCGGCCGCCTAGGTCCTGGCGAGCGGCGCTACCTGGCCGAGATCCTCTACGGCTTCCTGAACCGCGACTACATCCGGGTGGCCAAGATCCACTTCGACGCCGGCTATGTCCCGGCCCACCAGGACATGGACGCCTTCGCCCAGGCCCTGCGCGCGGTCGGCGAGCCGGTGTTCGGCCGCGACGCTCGCGAGGTCTCGATGGGCCGCCTTCTGGCGCAGCTCTTCGAGATCACCGCCCTGTTCGACATGGCCCTGCGGCCGGAGCTGGTGCTCCTGCAGAAGACCATGGTCACCGTCGAAGGCGTCGCCCGCCGCATCGACCCCAAGCACGACCTGTGGGCCGCCGCCGACCCGGTGGTGCGCCGCTGGATCGGCCGCGAGCTGTCGCCCACCGCCAAGGTCCGCGACTTCGCCGAAGAGGCCCTGCGCGCCCTCAAGGCCCTGGCCCGCCTGGCCGAAGCCCCGCCCCCGGCGCCTACCGTGGTCGAGCGCCAGGACACTTGGCCCCTGCTGTGGTTCCTGGTCGGCGCCGCTACGGCCGGCGCGGCGTTCGTGACGGGCTTACTGCTGGCGCGGTAGCCCTACCCCTCCGCCTGATCCCGCCGCTTGGCCGCCGAAGCTCGGCGCGCTTCGCGGTCTTTCTGCACATCCCAGTAGGCCGCGCCCTCGTCCGGCTTGAACATCGTGCGCGGCGCGCCTTCGCGGGAGACCACCGCGAAGACATTGCCCTTGGGGTCGTAGATCAGGAGGTCGCCGTTCGAGCGCTTCAGGGTCTCCGCGCCCTTGGGCGGATCGCTGACGAAGGCGTGGACCTTGGCGACATAGTCGTCGGTCGACTTGGCGTCGAAGGTCTTGCCATTGCTCTGGAACGAGCGCTCGGCGTTTTCCTCGGCCGTGCGGGTGCGGTTGGCGGCCCAGTAGGGCTTGCCGGCCACCAGCTTGACCGGCGCATCGCGCGGATCGGCCCGGCGGGAGCCCTCGTCCCGGCCGCCGTCCGTCGCCTCCGCGGGAGATCCCGTTTCAACACTGGCGCGATCGCCGCCCTTGGGCGCCTTCACCGCCGACGCCCCGCTGTCGCAGGCCGCAAGGCTCATCAGGCCGAGCGCAGCCACAACGCTTACCGAGAGATATCGAACAACCTTCATGATCGTATTCGCCCCATAACTCTATCTATGCGATTACTGAACGAAAGCGGAACGAGAGTCGAGTCCCTGTCTTCCACCGATGATTGTCGTTCGAATTGCCTCTGGCGCTTTGGGTCGCGGGTGGGCATGTGCAGGGGACGAAACTGACGCGGATGCGGAGCGCGACGTGAGCGGGAAGCGGGTTCTTCTGATCGTCGGCGGCGGGGTGGCGGCCTACAAGGCGCTGCTCTTGACCCGCCTGCTGCGCAAGGCCGGGATCGGCGTGCGGCCGATCCTGACCAAGTCCGGCGCCGAGTTCGTCACGCCCCTGTCCCTGGCCGCCCTGGCCGAGGACAAGGTCTATCAGGACCTGTTCTCGCTGACTGACGAACACGAGATGGGCCATATCGAGCTGTCGCGCTCGGCCGACCTGATCGTGGTCTCGCCGGCGACGGCCGACCTGATCGCCAAGGCCGCGAACGGCCTGGCCGGGGATCTGGCCTCCACCACCCTCCTGGCCACCGATAAGCCGGTGCTGATGGCCCCGGCCATGAACGTGCGGATGTGGCTGCACCCGGCCACCCAGCGCAATATCGCGACCCTGAAGGCCGACGGCGTCAGCTTCGTCGGCCCCGACGAGGGCGCCATGGCCTGCGGCGAATTCGGCCCGGGCCGCCTGGCCGAGCCGGAAGAGATCTTCGCGGCGATCGTCGCGATGCTGGAAGGCCCCGCTTCGCGTCCCCTGGCCGGTAAGCGCGCGCTCGTCACCGCCGGCCCGACCTTCGAGCCCATCGATCCAGTGCGGGGCGTCACCAACCGCTCCAGCGGCAAGCAGGGCTTTGCGATCGCCGAGGCGCTGGCGAAACTGGGCGCCGAGGTCACCCTGGTGGCTGGTCCGGTCGCCCTGCCCACGCCCGTCGGGGTCAAGCGCGTCGATGTCGAGACGGCCCGCCAGATGCTGGCCGCCAGCCAGGCCGCCCTGCCCGCCGATGTCGGGGTGTTCGTGGCCGCTGTCGCCGACTGGCGCGTGGACGAGGCGTTCGGGACCAAGCTGAAGAAGGAAAAGGGCGGGCCGCCGGCCCTGACCTTCGTCGAGAACCCCGACATCCTGGCCACCCTGTCGGCGACCGGTCCGAACCGTCCGAAACTGGTCGTCGGCTTCGCCGCTGAGACCGACCATGTCGAGGAGCACGCCCGCGCCAAGCTGGCCCGCAAGGGCTGCGACTGGATCATCGCCAACGACGTCACCGAACCGGGCGTGATGGGCGGCGGCGAAAACGCCGTGCTGCTGATCACAAAGGACGGCGTCGAGCGCTGGGACCGCGCGGCCAAGGACCAGGTGGCGGCGCAGATCGCCCAGAGGATCGCCGCCGCCCTCGCTTAAGGGGCGCTGGCCTGAGGGCGGCCAAATCAGCTACAGGCGGGCGGTCTTTCAGGAGCGCCTTCCATGTCCGCCATCCCCGCCGGTCTCGCCATCCGCTTCAAGCGCTGGGAAGGCCAAGCCGACCTGCCGGTTCCGGCCTATGCCAGCGCCGGCGCGGCGGGTTTCGACCTGCGTGCGCACGTGCCGGAAGACGAGGCCATGGTGATCAAGCCGGGCTCGCGCGTCATGGTCCCCACCGGCTTCTCGGTCGCGGTTCCGGACGGCTATGAGATGCAGGTGCGCCCGCGCTCGGGCCTGGCGTTCAAGAACGGCGTCACGGTCGTCAACGCGCCGGGCACGGTCGACAGCGACTATCGCGGCCAGGTCTGCGTGCTGCTGATCAATCTGGGCGAAGAGGCCTTCACCATCCGCCGCGGCGATCGCATCGCCCAAGGCGTCATCGCGGCGGCCCCGCAGTGGTCGCTGATCGAGGTCGAAGACCTGGACGCGACGGATCGCGGCGCGGGCGGGTTCGGCTCTACCGGCGTTTAAGCCGCCGGGTGAATGGCGCGAAGACCCAGCATCAGGTAGCCGCCAAAGCCGGCCGCGAAGGCGGCCGCGGCCATCCAGAGCACCGGGCGGATCATGTCGAGCGGCGTCTGGCCGATCGGTTGGTGGGTCTTCAAAGGAACCTCCTGGACCTTTAGCGGGGCCCGGCGGGAAACGCGCGCCGGAGGAGATACGCGCTCCCGAGCCGTTTGGTTGCGCTTGGGGAGCGGCTTTTAGTCTGTCGTGATTCCGACGCAAGGGGAATCGTGGCGTGTCGTCGCATGGTCAAGCTGGCGTGACTTGTCTGCAACTCAGGCATTGAGTCGTAGGGGTTGAATAAACTGATGCGGTATTGGCGGGCCGCGGTTGCGTCAAAACGCCGCGAACCCTGACTCTGCAAGGTGTTTACAGCGCTGGAAATCGATTTCTCGGCCCGGCATTTCATCTAACATTGATCTAGATCAAGCGCCTTCAGGTTTGTTAACCCTGTAACGGCAACTTCCCCACGACTTCGGGTCCTGGGGCACTGCTCATGTCTAATCTCAAGGTTGCGCACAAACTGTTGGTAGCGTTCGCCGCGTTGGTCGCTGGCGTCATCCTGGCAGGGGCGCTGGTCGCCGGCAGCCTGTCGTCGATCCACAAGATCACCGCGCTGAACGAGCACAGCTACGCCTATATCGACGCCATCGCCGACACGACCGGCGCGGTGGTCGAGGAGCAGAACGCCATCCGCGGCTATGTCGCCAGCCGCGACGCCGCATTCCTGAAGAAGCGCGAGACCTCCCAGGCCGAATATGCCGAGGCCTACAAGCGCATCGTGGCCGGCGTCGAAGGTCCCGACGAACAGGCCCGCGCCGACGCGCTGACGGCGGCCGTCGCCACGTTCGAACGCGAGATCGACCAGCAGATCACCGAAGCCAACGACCCGGCCACCCTGGAAAAGGCGCGCGGCCAGATCGCCACCACCGGCCGCCTGACCGAGATCCGCAAGGTGCTGAGCGCCATGGCCAAGGTCGAGGAAGACCAGCTGGCCGAACGTCGCGCCGACCAGGCCAGCGCCTTCCGCACGGGCCTGATCACCCTGGCCGCAGGCGGCGCGCTGGCGATCGGCGTCGCGGTGCTGATGGGCTGGCTGCTGTCGAACGCCATCGCCGCCCCGGTCACCGCCATGACCGCCGTGATGCGCCGCCTGGCCGGCGGCGACAACGCCGTCGAGGTGCCGGCCGTGGGCCGCAAGGACGAGATCGGCGGCATGGCCGCCGCGGTCCTGACCTTCAAGGACGCCGCGCTGGAGAAGATCCGCCTGGAAGGCGTCGCCGCCGACCAGCGCGCCGACGCCGAACGCACCCGCGAGGCCGGCGAGGTCGAGCGCCAGGGCAACGCCCGCGAACAGGCGCAAGTCGTCACCTGCGTCGGCAAGGGCCTGGAGGCTCTGGCGGGCGGTGATTTGACCTTCCGCCTCAACGAGACCTTCCCACCGGCCTATCGCAAGCTGCAGGCCGACTTCAACGCCGCCATGGACACGCTGGCCGACACCATGACCGTGATCAACGGCGCGGTCGGCGGCATCCAGGCCGGCTCGGGCGAGATCAGCCACGCCGCCGACGACCTGTCACGTCGCACCGAACAGCAGGCCGCCAGCCTGGAAGAGACCGCCGCGGCGCTGGACGAGATCACCGCCACGGTCCGCCGCACGGCCGAAGGCGCCGGCAGCGCCCGTCGCACCGTCGACAGCGCCCGCCTGGACGCCGAGCGGGGCGGCGATGTCGTCGACCGCGCCGTGGCCGCCATGGGCCAGATCGAAGGCAGCTCGCGCGAGATCGGGGCCATCATCGGCGTCATCGACGAGATCGCCTTCCAGACCAACCTCCTAGCCCTGAACGCCGGCGTCGAGGCCGCCCGCGCCGGTGAAGCC
>JAEXJH010000530.1 GCA_023445955.1 Pseudomonadota bacterium | reverse complement strand
TCCCTCGCGCTGACATCAGTGACAGCGTTTTCCCCTGCCAGCGCCGAATGACACCGGTGGACAAAAGCGGCGACAGCCCGCTAAGTGACCGGTAACAGCGCGAAGCGCATGGGAGGAACGATATGGTCGACATCAACCGCCGCGGCGCGCTGGGCTCGCTGCTGACCGGCGCGGGCCTGACCGCCGTTCCCGCTGTCGCCGACGCCCAGATGGGCCAGCTGCCGGCCAAGACCACCAAAGGTCCGACCTGGGTCAAGGGCGTCGAAGGCCAGCGCAAGGCCGATCTCGGCGACGGCACGTTCCTCAATCCCATTCTCGCGGGCGACCACCCCGACCCGTCGATCCTGAAGGACGGCGAGGACTACTACATGACCCACTCGTCGTTCGACGCGTATCCGGGTCTGCTGATCTGGCACTCCAAGGACCTGGTGAACTGGACGCCGGTCACCACGACGCTGAAGACGAACGTGGGCTCGATCTGGGCGCCCGAGATCTGCAAGCACAACGGCCGCTACTACATCTACCTGCCGGCCAAGATGCCCAACAACAACACCAGCTACGTGATCTGGGCCGACAAGATCGAGGGGCCGTGGTCCGAGCCTGTCGACCTGAAGCTGCCGCGCTATATCGACCCCGGCCACATCGTCGACGAGCATGGCGACCGCTGGCTGTTCCTGTCGGGCGGCGACCGCATCAAGCTGGCCCCGGACGGCCTGTCGACCGTCGGCGCGCCCGAGCACGTCTATAACCCATGGCATTACCCCGACACCTGGGACGTCGAGGGCTTCTCGCCCGAAGGCCCCAAGGTCATGAAGCGCGGCGAGTACTACTACCTGGTCACCGCCGTGGGCGGCACGGCCGGCCCGCCGACCGGCCACATGGTCATCGTCGCCCGCTCCAAGTCGCTGGCCGGCCCGTGGGAGGACGATCCGCACAACCCGGTCGTGCGCACGGTCGACAACAGCGAGAAGTGGTGGTCGCGCGGCCACGCCACCCTGGTCGAGGGTCCGACGCCCGGCGACTGGTGGACCGTCTATCACGGCTACGAGAACGGCTATTACACCCTGGGCCGCCAGACCCTGCTGGCCCCGGTCACCTGGACCAAGGACGGCTGGTTCGAGGTCGGCGGCGGCGATCTGTCCAAGCCCATCAAGAAGCCCAAGGGCGGCAAGGCCGGCCCGCACGGCAAGGCGCTGTCGGACGACTTCTCGACCGACAAGTACGGCGTGCAGTGGGCGTTCTTCGATCCCAAGCCCAGCGACCAGGGCCGCATCAGCCGCTCGGGCGGCGTCATGACCCTGAAGGGCGCCGGCGAGGCCCCGTCCAGCGGCGCGCCGCTGATCTTCGTCAATGGCGACCAGGCCTACGAATTCACCTGCGACATCGAGATCGATCCCGAGACCCGCGCCGGCCTGATCCTGTTCTACGACCGTCAGCTCTATGCGGGCCTGGGCTTCGACGAGAAGAACTTCGTCACCCACCAGTACGGCATCGAGCGCGGGCGACCGGCCAACCCGCACGGCGCGCGGATGCTGATGAAGGTGATCAACACCCGCCACATCGTCAGCTTCCACACCAGCGGAGATGGCGGCAAGACCTGGAAGCGCTTCGACCGCGGCATGGAGGTCAGCGGCTACCACCACAATGTCCGCGGCGGCTTCCTGATGTTGAAGCCAGGCCTGTACGCGGCCGGCAAGGGCTCGGCGCGGTTCCGGAACTTCCAGTACCGGGCGCTGGACTAGATTCCGAGGGGCCGCAAACCTCGCCCTTCGACAGGCTCAGGGTGAGGTTTTCTACTGATACGGCGTCAAAGTAGTCCTCACCCTGAGCTTGTCGAAGGGCGAGGACGCCGCAGGGAAGATCGTGATGTCGCTCAAAGCTCTTCTGACCGCTGCGGCCCTGCTGGCCCTCCCCGTCCTGGCCCACGCCCAGGAGCCTGTCTTCAAGGCTCCCAAGATCGTCCTCGTCGGCGACTCCACCACCGCCGTGAACAGCGGCTGGGGCGGCAGCTTCTGCGCGCGGCACGTGACCTCGAACGTCGCCTGCGTGAACCTGGGGCGCGGCGGGCGCTCAACCCGCACCTATCGCGAGGAGGGCTCGTGGGCCCTGGCGCTGAAGGAGATGGCCTCCGGCGGCTTTGCCAAGACCTACGTCCTGATCCAGCTGGGCCACAACGACCAGCCGGGCCGGCCCGAGCGTTCGACGGATCTGGCCACGCAGTTCCCGGTCAACATCCAACGCTTCGTCGACGAGACCCGCGCGGCGGGGGCGATCCCGGTGCTGGTCACACCGCTGATCCGCCGTCAGTTCAAGGACGGCCAGGTGCATGACGACCTCGCGCCCTGGGCCGACGCGATCCGCAAGGTGGCCGCCGAGACCAGGACGCCGCTGGTCGACCTGCACGCCCTCTCCAAGGCCGCCGTCCAGGCCATGGGTCCAGTCGAGGCCATGACGTTGGGCGAGCTGCCCCCGCCGCCCGCGGTCGCCGCCGCGGCCAAGTCCGGCACCACCACCGGGGCGATGTTCTATGAGCCCGCCATCCCCGGCGCCGTGGTCCCGCCGCGCCCGCCGGCGACGCCGGCCGAACCGCCGACGCCCATGGCCAGCTTCAAGCCGGTGTTCGACTACACGCACCTGGGACCGGAGGGCGCGGATGTGTTCTCGGCGATGATCGCCAAGGCCCTGGCGGAGGCGGTTCCCGAGCTTGGACGGCAGTTGCTGCCCTAGGTCCAATGCGCGCCATGGTAGGCGGCAAGGGCCGATAATCGCCGAACGCTTCTATCGAAATCCATAGATTGACGCTGACCGGGCCGGCTCACCCTAATCGCCGGCGCCGCTCGCCTTATGGCTCGGCGCGCATGGCTCGCCGGACACCCATAGGATCGAGATGAAGACGCTGAGAAAAACGCTGGGCCTGATCTGGGCCGCCAGCGTCGTGGCGACCACGCTTGCGGCCCCGTCGTCCGAGGCCGCCGAGTTGGGCAATTTCCAGTTTTCGCCCAAAGGCGCCTATGCCGCCAAATACCTGACCAGCGAGGCGACGATCTACGCCTGGAACTATACGGCATGGCCGAAGGGCGAGATCACCTCCAAGACCTTCACCGTGGCCAAGCCCTGGGTGGACGACGACAAGAGCATCTGGCGCATTCTCGACGACGGGTCGCTCTGGATCGCCGATGGTACGACGCTGACCCGATATGCCGACGGCTCCGGCCCTCAGACGATCGACATGGGGCCACTGCTGCCGGCCAGCCTCAAACTCGAAAAGGTTGTGATGAGCTCCGGTCGGACCGCGTCGGTCCTGTATGTGGAATCGAAGGGCGAAACCATTTTTGAGATCCGCTGCACGCTGGTGGAGGATCTCGTCACGGCCGGCGGACCGGCGCGGGTTTGCAAGACGACCAAGACCTTCAATCCGGCGATCAACGAGCCCTACACGGACGCGGGCTCTCAGTCCTATCCATTGCAGTACATTTCGGTCTACCCCAATGACTATGCGGACTACTCGGTGTCCGCTCTCTATCAGTGGCTCAGGAGCAGAAACTATACGCTCGTGAGCAATGACAAGCTCAGATACGAGAGATATTATAAAGACGGCGAAGAGATCTTTCGGGGCGAAACCCGGTCTGAATTCAACGGCAACCCCGAACTCATCTCAGTCCGATGGGCCAACTACGGTGGCTATGCGATAGACAGCTCGTCGAGCACGGAAACGGTCCTGTCGCGGCCGAAGGACAAGAGCGCCAGCATCACCCTGCCCGGGGCCGAGGCGCTCATTTCCTACGACGGCAAATACGCCTTTACGCAAAAGGCCGGCGCGGGCGGAAAGATCTATCTCGTCCGCGACCTGGCCAAGCCGTCGGGAACCGAGCGTGAGGTCCTCATGTCCGGAAGCGGCGGCATCCGGCTATCGCCGGACAATCGCTTCTATCTCCAGGAAAGCTTCGCCAAGCCTCAGCCGATCGCCGCCCTGACCGACCCGTACTTCGGCAAGTCGGAGGAGGTCATCGTCGACCTCCTGATGGCGCGGATCGTCAGGATGCTGGGTGAGAACCGGTGGAACGACGCCCTGCCGGCGTTCGACGAACTGGAAGGCCGCGGCGGCGATCTGCCGGAGGACTTCTACTTCTACCAGGCCGACACCCTGGCGCAGGCCGGCCGCAAGGTCGAAGCCCAGAAGAAGGCGGACGCCTTCATCATCAAGTACGGCCGCCAGTCCAAGCACTACGGTCGGATGATCGAGATCCTGGCGCAGTGAGGATGAAGGATCTGGTCAGGCTGGTCGTGGCGCTGCTGGCGATCGGTTGCGTCGCGGGCCTGGCCGTTCGCGCCGCCTACGCGCAATCGGACAGCATCGCGGCGGGGTTCGCCAAGCTG
>JAEXJH010000529.1 GCA_023445955.1 Pseudomonadota bacterium | reverse complement strand
GGGCGACGCTGTCCAGGAACCGCGCCCCGGCCTCGGTCAGGTGGACGCTGCGGGTCGTGCGATGCAGCAGGGCCGCGCCCAGGTCCGTCTCCAGCTTGCGAACGGCCTGGCTGACGGCCGAGCGGGTGACGCCCAGCCGTTCGGCCGCCAGCCGAAAGCTGCGAGCCTCGGCGACGGCGGCGAAGGTGGCGATGGCGTTCAGGTCGATCGACATTGGTAAGTCGTACTTACCAGTACATGCCAATTTGAGCCAATAGTCGCGACAGTCGGCGGCGACTACCTCCTGGTCCGGGCAAGAGGCCCGCTTTGAAGGAGGCAGACATGGACAAGGTCGTTCTGATCACCGGCGCATCCAGCGGCATCGGCGAAGGAATCGCGCGCGAGCTGGCCGCCGCCGGCGCCAAGGTGATGCTAGGCGCGCGGCGCACCGACCGGCTGGACGCCCTGGTCGCCGAGCTGGTCGCGGCCGGCGGCGTCGCCCAGGCCCGCGCCTTGGACGTGACCGACCGCGCCAGCGTCGAGGCCTTCGCCCAGGCCGCGCGCGACGTCTGGGGACGGGTCGACGTCATCGTCAACAACGCCGGCGTCATGCCGCTGTCGCTGATGGCCTCGCTGAAGGTCGAGGAGTGGGACCGCATGGTCGACGTCAACATCAAGGGCGTGCTGTACGGCGTCGCCGCCGTGCTGCCCGAGATGACCGCGCGCGGCTCGGGTCAGATCGTCAACATCGCCTCGATCGGCGCGCTGTCGGTCGTGCCGACCGCTGCCGTCTATTGCGCGACCAAATATGCGGTTCGGGCGATCTCGGACGGCCTGCGCCAGGAAAATGCGGCCCTGCGCGTGACCTGCGTGATGCCGGGCGTGGTCGAGAGCGAGCTGGCCTCGACGATCACCGATCCGGTCGCGATCGAAGCCATGGCCGCCTATCGCGCCATCGCCCTGAAGCCCGAGGCCATCGCCAAGGCGGTGCGCTACGCGATCGAGCAGCCCGACGGCGTCGACGTCAACGAGATCGTGGTGCGCCCGACGGCTGCGGTGGGCTAGAGCGGCGCTTCGACCGCCTGGAAGCTGGCCGGGTCCAGCCCCTCGTCGACGCCCTTCACATAAAGGCCCTCGGCGTGGTGGTGGTAGTCCTCGACCTCGTAGACCTGGCCCGAATAGACACCCAGATGCGGCAGGCTCACGCCCGTACGCAGCAGCATGTCGCCCTGGCGGAAGATGCGTTCGCTCATGGTGGGTCCCTCTACCTGCCAGCGCAGCGTGCGGCGCCGAGGCCGATCACGCCAAGACACGAGTTCGTCAGGTTACGGAAAGGAACGCCGCGCGCTCTGGGGCGTACGCGCGGCGTTCCTTGGCGTAGAACCTACTCGACCAGGCTGGCGTCCAGGGTGATCTCGGCCTTGAGCAGCTTGGACACCGGACAGCCGGCCTTGGCGGCGGCGGCCAGTTCCTCGAACCGGGCCTGGTCGGCGCCGGGGATGCTGGCCTTCAGGGTCAGGTGCGAGGCGGTGATGGCGTAGCCGCCCTCGACCTGCTCCAGCGTGACCTTGGCCGAGGTGTCCATGCGGTCGGCCTTCAGGCCCGCCTCGCCCAGGATCAGCGACAGGGCCATGGTGAAGCAGGCCGAGTGCGCGGCGGCGATCAGCTCCTCGGGGTTGGAGCCGGGCTGGCCCTCGAACCGGCTGGCGAAGCCGTAGGGATAGTCCTGCAGGGCGCCGCTCTCGGTCGAGATCGAGCCCTTGCCGTCCTTGACGCCGCCGCTCCAGGCGGCCGAGCCGCTTCTGACGATCTTCATGTCGGTCTTCCTCTGAGATGTGTCGCGGTCCAATCACCACGACGCGTGGCGGGACGGCTTGAAGGAAAACGCCGTGACTGGAAAAGCGCGGCGACCGAGGGACATTCATCGGAGTCCTGATCACCCCTAAAAAGCGTGAAATATAAAAATGCAATTTGACCGAAAGTGACCTGAAGCGCATCGTTCCGCCATCGGGAGGCGTCGCGATGATCACCAGAGAACGGATCGAGCGCGTATTCGGGGAGGTTCAGCCCCACTTCGTCCGAACGCGCAATGTCGAGGGCTATGCGGGCCTGTTCGCCGAGGACGCGGTCTGGTGGCCCATGGGGCGCGCGACGCGGATCGGTCCCAAGGAGATCGCCGAGGGGTTCACCGAGGTGATGGCCGGTTGCCATATCGAGGCGGTGTTCGAGGCCGTGGAGCTGATCGTGCGCGACGATTTCGGCCTGGCGGCGCTGCACGGAACCGAGACCATCCGCTTCGACAACGGTGATCCGACCCAGGTCGTCCATTCGCGCGAGATCTGGGAGTTCCGCGAGGTGGCCGGCGATCTGAAGATCAGTCGCATGCTTTGGAACCAGACGCCGCCGGACGGCGACTAGCCGGATACGAAAACGGCGGCGAGCCCGAAAGCCCGCCGCCGCGTCGTGTCCTGGTTCCGAGGCGCGGCCTCAGATCAGATTGTATTCCGGCTTGGCGTAGGTCCCGATCAGGTCGACGCCATAGACATTGTGCGTCAGCTGGTCGGCGAAGAAGGCGTCGGCCGACTTGGCGTAGACGCCGACATGCTCGGTCTCGGCCGCCGCCAGCAGGAAGCCGACCATCGCCGCCTTGGTCCCCTGGCCGTTGATCCCGTCCTGGCCGTAATAGGCCAGGTAGTCGGCGCGGGTCATGGTCACCGCGCCCAGGGTCACCGAAGCGTCCAGCAGGTCGTGGACCTTCTGGTCGGTGGGCGCGCCGCCGAAGATGGTCGCATAGGCCTTCTTGGTCGCGTCGAAGAGGTTCAAGGACCCGTACGTCGCCGCGAAGCTCGAAGCGCCTTCACCGTTCTTGCCCAGGTTCACCGAGAAGTTGATGAAGCGGTTGATGGTGTCGAACGACTGGTAGTAGGCGCTGTTGAGGTTGTTCTGGTTGGCGCCGTTCGGGTCGACCAGGTAGTCCATGCCGACTGCTGTCGGGGTCTTGCTGGTGAAGAACTGGTAGGAGAGGGCCGCCACCGCGCTGGTGCCGACCGCAGCCTTGGTGACCATGCCGATGGCGTCGGTATAGCTGGTTCCCGAGGCCATGGCGCCGGCGATCCACTTGGTCGTGGTGTCGGCGCCGGTGCTGAAGGCCTGCAGGCGCAGAATGCTGGCCATGGCCGAGGCCACGCGGCTGTCGACGATGGAGACCATGCGGTCCGAGAACTGCAGGGTCTCGATATTGATGACCGTATCCGTGCCGTCGGTTCCGGCGTTGTCCTTGATCTGCCAGCCGCCGGTCGCCAGGGCGGCGATGGCGTAGGACGCGAACTTGCCGCTGAGCACGGCCGTATCCAGGCCCGCCCCGCCGTCCACGACGTCGTTGCCCGCGCCGCCGGTGATGCGGTTGGCCACGGCGTTGCCGGTGATGGTGTCGGCCGCCGAGCCGCCGATGGCGTTCTCGATCACCGCGCCGATGGCGATGGTGACATTGCCCGTCAGGCCGCCGACGCTGGAGAAGAAGCCTTCGCGCAGGTCGATGGTCTGAGCGACCTTGTAGCCGGAGAAGTCGAACGTATCGACGCCGCCGGCGTCCCAGGCGGCGAACACCAGCTTGCTCGACGAGGAACTGGCCGAGAACCAGTCGCGCTCGGCGTTCGAGTTGAAGCCATAGACCGTGTCGCCGGTGCGGGTGGTCATGTTGACGCCGTAGGCCAGCTGAGCTGCGGCGATGTCGTCCAGCAGCGGCGAGGCGGCATAGGCGCCGCCGAACGAACCGCCGGTGTTGCTCTCGCTGAAATAGGACATCACCGTGTACTGGCGGCTGTCCTCGTAATAACCGGCGTTGGCGCTGTAGGTGATGGCCGTGGCGGCGCTGCCGGCGTTGTATTCGGACGGGTGGGCCAGGCCGATGGCGTGGCCGATCTCGTGCACCAGCACCATGCCGCCATAGTTCGAGGCGCTGGGATTGGTGTTGTAGCCCAGGCTGGAATTGATCCAGACGTCGCCCGAGCGACTGCTGGCGGCGGTGCTCCCCGGATAGTAGGCGAAGGCGGCCGAGCCGGACTCGCCCGAGCTGTAGTTGCCGAACAGGATCGAGGCGTTGTCGCTGTAGGCCGCCGTTCCCGTCGTGCCGACACCGGTCCTCACGAACGTGACGTTGGCCACGTCGGACCAGCCCTGCAGGGCCTTCTCGGCCTGGACGATCTGGGCGGCGGTGAATTGGCTGAAGCCCGCGGTGTCGCTGGGCATGGTGGACGGCGCGGTGGCGCGGAAGGCGTAGCTCACCGTCGCGGCGACATTCAGGGCGGGACCCCAGCCGGGCTCGCCGCGCAGCAGCTGCGAAGCGGCCTCGGCCACCGTCAGGCTGTTCTTGCCAGCCACGACGCCATCGCGGGCGTCGGCGTTGACGAAGCTGTTCGGACCCTCGCCACCGGCGATCGTGACGGGTTCCGCGTCGGCCAGAGGAAACGCTTCAATGCTCACGGACATACTCCAATCACTCACGGCGAGAAGTATGGTGAATGGCGATTTCTCCTGCAATCTCGGCTATTTGCGACAAGTCCGCGCAGTTCTCCGGCCAAGCTAAGCGCCACCGGAAGCGCACTGGAAGAGACACCGACCGCGACGTTTTTCACAATTGACTGGATTGTGTGGCTCTGCGGCCACACCTGAATCCGTCGAGTGCGCGTTTGTCGTGCTGAGGTCACGGGGACGTGTCGAGCCCGCGACATAAGAAGAGGGTTTTAGAGATGAATATGCGGTTGCTGGCGGGCGTCGCCCTGGTCGCGCTCGGCGCGGCTTCGGGTGCTTCGGCCCAAAGCGCACTGAGCGGCTTTTATGTCGCGGGCGACGTGGGTTATCACCAGCCCAAGGACGTCAAGGCGACGTCTTCGAACGGCTATCAATGGAACTTCGGCGGCGAGAAGGACTGGGCCGGCTTTGCCCGCATGGGCTACAAGTTCTCGCCGAACTGGCGCGTGGAAGCCGAATACGGCTATCGCCCGGGCGACCTGAACAGCGTCCGCGGCAACGGCCTGGCCGGCGCTCAGCCGATCGGCCTCTGCACCCCCGGCGTGGGCCGCTCGGCCGCCGCCCCGGATTGCGGTGAGCTGGATGGCAGCCTGAAGGCCACCACCCTGATGGCCAACGTGATCTTCGACCTGATGCCGGGCTCCAGCATCAACCCGTTCATCGGCGCTGGCGCCGGTACGGCGTGGGTCCACAACAAAGCCTACGGCCAACTGTCGGGCGTTCCGGCCGGCGGCGCGCGCTTCCAGAACACCAACTTCGACGATGTCGATCAGGCCTTCGCCTATCAGGGCATCATCGGCGTGGGTTGGAACTTCGCCGAGAACTGGTCGATGGACCTGACCGGCCGCTACCTGGAAACCAAGAACCTCAAGTGGGGTTCGGTGACCCAGAACGTCGGTCCGGCCGGTGGCTCGATCACCGACGTCGGCACCTTCTCGGGCAAGTACAAGGACGCTTCGGTGACCCTGGGTC
>JAEXJH010000528.1 GCA_023445955.1 Pseudomonadota bacterium | reverse complement strand
GGACAAGTCCCGGCCCCAAGGCGCGGCAGTCCGCCGGCCGGGATTTCTCGGCAGCCGAAGGGCGTATCCAGCGCTTTCGCAGCACCGCCCACGCCTTGGCCGCTGGGACGCGCCGCCGTGTCGACGTACGGGATGGCGAAGCGCGATTGTAGAGCTTGTCTCGGCGCGACGCGGAACTTCGACGGCGTTTGTCTGTTTTCGCACCGCCATGATCGCGACAGCCGCCGACATCCGCTCCGCCTTTGAAGTCTTCCAGAACGAACTGGACGCAAGAGGCGAGAGGGGCGAGTGGTCAATGGACGACGTGAAGCGGGAATTTGAGCAATGGCTGGCGCGTCAGGGACGCCCACCGCTGGCCTGGACTGCCGTTCACGAACATGAGGTGGCCCTGGCCATGAGCCGTCGCTATCAGCCCTACTTGGTTTCGGCGCGACGCTGGTTCCGATAGGTCGAGCCGAGCCTCACCACCGCCCCCAACAGAGCGTCACAAGGATAACGTTCCTGCGCGATCGCTAGGGGCAAGAGACGCGAACGAGCGGCTAAGTCGCCGCGATCTCCCGCAGGAAATCGAGGATCGCCTTCGTCAGGGCGCGTGGCCGTTCCTGTTGAATCCAGTGGCCAGCGCCGTCGATCATCTCGACACGGTGAAGCTTCGTCATCGCCTTGGTCGTCATCGCGTCGATCGCGCCCGGCGCCACATACGGCGCCCAGTCACGCTCCCCGCCAATGAACAGCGACGGCACGTCGATCGTCCGGCCGGAGAACAAGCGTAGCTCAGCATTCAGCGTCGGATCGGCGTACACACGATAGGTTGAAGGCCGCCCTGAAAACCGTTGCGGCCGTACTCCTGCACATAGACAGACAAATCCTCGTCGCTCAGCCAGCTACAGGCTTGAACCTCAGCGGGCGAAGGGCTGAACGGAGCGACATTCTCAGACATCGTCTTGCCCCGTTCCATGATGTAGTAGGTCGGGAGCGATGCGAACGCCTCCGCTGTCGGCGGGCTGATCGGATGAGGCCTGTTACCGGACCAGTCACCGCTCTTCACGTGGAAGAACGTCCGAAGGAACGCGGCAAGACCCTGCGGCGGCCGGGTCAGATCCTCATTGGCTTGTCGGGTGGCGAGATAGTGCTGGTAGAGCTCGCGCGGCGGATCCAGCGCGGCGAGTGCCGCGGCCAAATCCTGGGCGGGCGCAGACATTTTCTCAGACGATGCGTCACCCGTCGCAGTGTCGAACGGGAAGGCGGGAGGACCGGGGAAGGGGGCGCTCATCAAGACGAGCGCGGGGAAGACGTCTGGCCGGGCAAGGGCGCAATAGGCGGCCACGGGCGAGCCGAAATCATGTCCGACCACGAGGGCCGTCTGGCGGTAGCCCAGCGCAAAGACCAGGCCGAGCGCATCGCGGGTGACATTCAGCAGACTGAACGGGGCGAGCGGGGTGTCGTAGTCATTGATCCAGCCGGTCGTGCGGCCAAAGCCGCGCTGGTCAGGCGCCACGACATGATAGCCGGCGTCGGCAAGCAGCGGCATGACGTAGCGCCACCCGTACGCCAGATCCGGGAAGCCGTGCAGGAGAAGGACGAGGGGGCGGTCTGGCGTCTCAAACCCTGACTCCAGGATGTGCACGTCCAGGCCGTTGACGCCCGCGATCATGCGCGAGCGGATCGTCGCGGGAAGCGCGCCGTGGCCGTAGGCAGGTTCGGTCATGTCGGATCCTTCGCGCGCACTTGGCCGCGCCCGTCCCCTAGACGCGCGGGGCGTGCGTCCGTTCCCTTTGCCGACCCAAGCCGTTACCGCGACCAGCAGGGGCCCGGCCCGCCTTCCTACCGTTGTCGGCAGGCTCAAAGCCTACGGCTCACGGCGCTCGCACGCGACTGTCCATCAGCGTTCGTCAGGAGGGCGTCGGTGCGCCGGACGTCGATCCGCTCTCTGCGCCGTTCGGCCGGGGGCTTAAAGGGGCCCGCGCTTATCCCATTGGGTTCCGGCTTGGCGCCCAGGAACGATCCGCCTGGCCAGGTTTTCTGTTCCCGGACGCCCACCGGCGACCAGGGATTTTCAGAGCAGGGGACGGACATGACCGACTACCGCACCGACGGCGAGAGCTTCATCGGCGAACTGGGCGGCGAGCTTCCGCCGCGCGAGAACCCGCCGAGCTTCAAGGCGGCCAAGACTTCGGCCAAGGCGGCCGCCGCGAGCGTCAAGGAGGTCGCCGAGACCGCGATCGGCGAGGCGCGCGAGCGGATTTCGGCCTTGGCGAGCGAGACCGCCGAAACCGTCCAGCACCGCTACGGCGACCTGGAAGCCTGGGTGCAGCTCAAGCCGGCGCGCGCGCTGGGCATCGCCGCAGGCGTCGGAATCCTCCTGGGCCTGCTGCTGCGCGGGCGCAGCACCCGCGTGGTCTACGTGCGCGACCGTTAGGCCGCGCCCATCATTTGATCGTTGACCACCACCGGAGAGCTTGATGTCGGACGATAAGGATCAGCGCGGGCCGCAGGACGCTTCGCGCATCAGCCTCAGCGAGGCCTACGAAGTCGAGTACTGGACCAAGGCGCTCGGCGTCAGCCGCGACGACCTGGCCAAGGCCGTGGCCGAGGTCGGCAACGGCGCCGACGCCGTCCGCGCCTACCTGCAGCGTGGCGCGCACTGACATGACCAGTCCGCGTCCGCGCGTCGGGACCGCCAGGGCCGCCCGTTTGCGGGCCGTGACGCTGGCGGTCCTGCTCGTGACGTTCGACGCCGCGCCGGTCTTTGCGCTCGGGGCCGGGACGCGGCCGGGCGCGGGCCTGCCGATCTGTTCTAGCCGATGAACACGCTCGCGGTCCAAGCCTCGAGCCTCATGAGGGTGGCCCGCCCCACCTGGCGACGCGTGCGGCATGCCTTGGCCGTCCTCGTGCGCGCGCGGCGTCACGCCCGCCGCCAGCGCTCTACGGACCGCTCATGGTCGGCGCGTTGATTGATCAGCTGCGTCGGTTCGATCCAGACCTGCGGGTCATCATGCCGGGCGAGGCCGAGGACTGGACCGATGTCCATGAAGCCCACCTCGACATCTTCTCGCCCCAGACGCGCCATCCGGAGCTGCTGCAGCTGGCCGACGATGGCGACCCCAAGGCCGTGCGGATGGTGCGCCTCTTCGGCGATCCCGAGGCGGGCTAGACAACAGTCGCGACGCGGTGGCGCCGTCCTTGGCCGCGAGGCTTCGACACGAGGCCTCGGCGGAGCCAACCGGACGCTACCCGTCAGGCGAAGTTGATCCACTCCGGTTCGCGCACGTCGGTGTGCTGGGGCAAGCCGGTCATCGACCGCAGCCGGCGAAGGTCCAGGAGGCTGATCGTGCGCACGCCGCGCCGGATCAGGCCGGCGCGCTCCATGGCGCCGAGCTTTCGGCTCACATGCACCGGGCTCAGGCCCACGAGATCGCCGATCTGGCCCTGGGTCAGCGGCAGGGGAATGGTCCCGAAATCGGCCAGACCCAAGGCGGCCAAGCGATCGTGGAGATCGATCAGCGTGCCGGCGATCCGCACCGAGCCATCGGTCTGGCCCATCAGCGCCAACGCCTCCATCAACACCACGCGTTCACGCTGGGCGTTCAGGAACTGCGCCGCGGCGATGCGAGGAAAGCGCGCCAGGACGCCCATCAGGTCGCCGCGCGATATCGGCCGGATGACGATCGGCGTGATCGCCGTCAAGCACTCGGCCGTCCGCGTCACGCTCAGGCTGGGCGCGCCCAGGAGGTCCCTGGGCAGATGGATCTTGACCGTCTGCTGACGACCCGAGGCCACGGTGATCGACGAGGCCACCCAGCCGTCCACCAGCAGGAAGAGATGGGGCGGTTCGACGCCGTCACGCTTGAGAACGTGGTCGCGCGGCAGGTGCTGGATGGGGCCTTGGATCGCCGCCAGGGCCGCGCGCTCGCCGTCGTTCCAATCGAAGACCTCATCGCGGCGTCCTTTCCGCGCCCCGGGCGCGACGGCGCGCCCAACTGCTTGCTCATCCATGAGCCTCCGATCGCCAAGAAGCCCAGGTCGCGCATTATCCTAGGTTATGGTTTGCGTCGATCGCCGGGCGACCCGGCGGCGTGACGCGCGGCGCGCCGCCAGGAAAGGCCGTTCGCGCCGCCGTGGCGTCGCACACCCGGGGTCGTGCTCGGGGCGGGGATCAGCGGTCAGTGATGGCCTCGGCTTCCTGAGTCAGCCGGTCTGAGAGCTTCAGGGCGCCGCGCCGAAACGCGGTGGCCGCGGCGCCGCGCAGCAGGCGTTCGGCGGCGGCCGGAAAGCGGCGGCGAAGTTTGCCGGCGAAGGCCTCGGCCTGTTCCGGATCGATACGCGCGTCGCGTCCGCGCGCCATGACCATGGCACTGGCTTCGGCCAGGGCTGGCCATGCCATCAGCACCGAGAGGCCCTTTTCGAAGTTTTCGTGGGCGGCCGCCAGTGCGAAGACCTCGCTCTCGGCCTCGACGTCGTCAAAGCCCGAGAGCCGGCCAACAAAGGCCTTTGCCCGCGACACGTCCAGTGTTCGCTGGAACGAGGCCCAGCGCACGGCCTGGGCGGCGTCGCTGTCACCGGCCGCGTCGAGGTAGTCGATCCAGGCGCTTTCCCAATCGAAATCGGGCGCGGCCAGACGGCCCAGCAGACCCTTGGGCTTGGGCGCGGCCAGGCGCAGGACCGCCCCGGCCTCTGCCGCCCGGCCGGCCGCCAGCCAGCGCCGAGCCACCTCCACCGACACCGAGGGCGTGGTCAGCGCGGCTTGGCCAAAGGTCTCGGCGTAGGCGGCGATGTCGCCGGCCGCGTCGGCCAGATGCCGGATGAAGACCATCCATCCCAGCGTTGGCCGTGACTTGGCCCGGGCCAGGGTCAAGGCGATCGCCGCGGTGGCCGGGGCGATCGGCGCC
>JAEXJH010000527.1 GCA_023445955.1 Pseudomonadota bacterium | reverse complement strand
CCCGCCCGCGTCCGGCGCCGCGCCGTCGCGCACCAGGCCTTCAACCGCCAAACTGGCCAAAACACGCCCCCTGAACCCGAACCGCCCCTGGTCCGTAAGGACACGAAACGCGCTCTTTGCGCTTCGGTTCCCTAAGCTTCACCTTGGAAGTGTTCAGAGTTCGGCCGCGTCGTCCAGCGGGGCGCTGATCCGCAGCGCGGTGATCTGGTTTCTCTGCCGGCGGAACACCTGGAACCGGTGGCGGTGGAAGATGAAGGTCTGGCCCGGCTCGGGGATCATCTGGGCCTCGTGGATGACCAGGCCGGCGATGGTGACCGCGTCGCCTTCCGGCAGGCGCCAGTCCATGGCCCGGTTCAGGTCGCGCACCGTGACGTGGCCGTCGACATTGACCGAGCCATCGCCCTGGCGGCGCACGCCTTCCAGCGCGGTGTCGTGCTCGTCGTCGATCTCGCCGACGATCTCCTCGAGGATGTCCTCCAGCGTCACCAGGCCCTGCAGCGCGCCGTACTCGTCGACGACCAGGGCGAAGTGGCTCTTGCGCTTGAGGAAGGCGTTCAGCTGATCCTTCAGGTTCGTGGTGTCGGGGATGAACCACGGCTCGCGCAGGATGGCGGCGATATCCAGGCCCTCGACCCCGGTCGGGCTCTGGGCCAGAGCTTTCAGCAGATCGCGGGCGTGCAGCACGCCGACGATGTTGTCGGGCTCGTCGCGATACAGCGGCACGCGGGTGTGTTGGGCGTCGAGCACCTCGTCGACCAACTCGCGAGCGGGCAGGGCTGCGTCCAGCAGCACCATCGACTTGCGGTGGACCATGATCTCCGAGACGTCCATGTCGGAGAGATCGAGCACCCCGCCCAGCATCCGCCGATCGCCGCTTTCGACCAGGCCTTCGGAGTGGTGGTAGTCGACCGCGCCGCGGATCTCCTCGTGGGCGGCCAGCACGTCGACGGCCATGTCCAGCTTGACGCCGAACACCCGCAGCGCGCGGCGCACGATCCACTGGATCACGTAGATGATCGGCCCGAACGCCCGGACGATGAACAGGGTCGGCCCCGACAGCGCTCGCGCCGTGTCGTCCGAGCGGACGATGGCCACGGTCTTGGGCAGCACCTCGGCGAAGACCAGGACCAGCACGGTCATGGCGGCGGTCGCCACGGCCACGCCCCAGGGGCCGGGGATCAGGCGGGTCAGCACCTGGGTCGCCAGGGCCGAGGCCAGGATGTTGATCAGGTCGTTGCCCAGCAGCACCGCCCCGATCATCGTCTCCTGGTCGGCCAGCAGCTTGTTGACCCGCCGCGCCGGCGCGTCGCCCTCGCGCTCCAGCTGGTGCATCCGCGCCCGGCTGGCCCCGGTCATCGACGTCTCCGCCGCCGAAAACAGCGCCGACAGGGTCAGCAGCGCAATGACGATGGGCGCGAGGCCGAGGAGGGCGGTGAGCATGGGGTGACGTTCTAGGCCAAGCCGGCGGCGCCGGGGAGGGACAAAGACCGCGCCGTCATTGCGGGGCGCGCGCGCACCGCGTTGGCCGCTCCGGAAAAATCAACTAGGGATCGAGTCCTAGCCAGGGCCGGGGAGGGGCTTATGGAGCTCATCGTCGGAATGCTCGCGGGATTGGGACGGTTCGCCTTCCGCCTGACGGTCATCGCCGCAGGGTTCGTCGTCTTCGTCTATCTGGCCGTAAACCTGGTCAAGGTCCTTCGCGGGCCGCTGCGCCCCGGCGTGCTCAGGCATGACGCCGCCGTGGGCGTGCTGTCCGTTTTCGCCTTTACCTTCCTTGCCGTGGTGTTCGCCTGGAGCTGGATGGGGGTGCCCGGCTGGGAGGCGCGTGGACCCCGGGCCGTCGTCTTCTACCTGCTGGTGGCGATGATTTCGGCCAGCGCGCTCTACTTGGCCAACCTGTCGCTGTGGAAGATCGATTTCTCTGGCGACGAGATCGTGGAGCACCGAACCCTCCTGCGTCGCAGGACGGTCAGGTGGCGTGACGTGGTGTCCTGGTCATTGGACGACCGGTCGGCGTGCCTGATGCTCAAGCTCAGGAACGGGCGCGCATTCGACATCTTCTTTTCGGACGTCGAAGGCGCGCCAGCTCTGTTCGAGGCTCTGGAAGCGCGAGGCTTGCCGCGGGAAGACTTGGCGACGCCATAGGTCGCGCCGCCTCGCTCAAAGCCTGGGCTGGTCGTTCACAAAGCGCGCGACCGAGTCCCTGAACGCCTGGACCTCCTTGTTGAGCTGGATCAGGCGGGCGACGTCCATGCCGCCGGCGGCGAACAGGGTCTGGCCGAGGCACGTGCTGCGGGCCTGCATCTCGCGGCCAGCGTCGGTCAGGCTGACCACCACCTGGCGCTCGTCGGCGGGATTGCGCACACGGGTGACCAGGCCCGCGCCCTCCATCCGCTTGACCAGCGGGGTGACGTTGCTGGAGTCCAGGCCCAACCGCTCGCCGATCGCGCCGACCGGCAGGTCGTCCGTCTCCCACAGGGCGCTTAAGACCAGGTACTGCGGATAGGTGATCTCCAGCGCGTCCAGCAGCGGCTTGTAGGCGCGGTTGATCGCCAGGCTGGCCCCGTACAGCGAGAAGCACAGCTGCTGGTCGAGCGTGGGGATGTGTTGGGACACGGGCGGGCTCCTGGTCGTCGGCGATTCATACCGCGAAATTAGATGTCGTGACAAATATTGGCTGGACTCGCCGGTTCGTCGCCTCTAAGAGGTCTTCATATGTCGCGACATATAATGTCTCGGCATGGAAAATTCACCTTAGCTTTCGAGCTTTTTGGGAGGCCGTCATGGCCCAGGTCGACAACGTCCAGCGCGACGGTCTCAAGCGCTACTACTTCCTGCGGGCCGGCGTGTCCGTGGCGTGGATCCTGGCCGCGATCGCGGTCGGGACCAGCAATCCGCTGATCGGCGGCGTGCTGCTGGTGGCCTATCCGGCCTGGGACGCCCTGGCCAATGGGCTGGACGCCCGCAGCAACGGCGGCTTCGCGGCCAATCCGCCCCAGACCTTCAACCTGATCGTCAGCCTGGTGGTGGCCTGCGCGGTGCTGTTCGCCTTGCAGGTCGATCCGCGCCGGGTGCTGACGGTGTTCGGCGTCTGGGCGGCGTTCTCGGGCATCCTGCAGCTGGTCGCCGGCGTGCGCCGCTGGCGCGCGGTGGGCGGCCAGTGGCCCATGGTGCTGAGCGGCGCCCAGTCGGTGCTGGCCGGGGTGTTCATGATCGCCGGCTCGCTCCAGGGCGGCGGTCATGCGCCCGCGCCGATCCAGATCGCGCCGTACGCCGGGTTCGGGGCGTTCTACTTCCTGGTGGCGGCGGTGGCGCTGACGGTGAAGGGGCGCAAGCGGGCGTAGGTTTGGCTTCTCCTCCCCCTCTGGGGG
>JAEXJH010000526.1 GCA_023445955.1 Pseudomonadota bacterium | reverse complement strand
GTCGTCGGCAGCGTCAGATGTGTATAAGAGTCTGGGCGCGGGTCGATCGCGTCGGGCGGCGCCGGGGCGCGCGGCAAGGCGGGCGGGACGGGGCGGCAACGAGCGACGCGGGACTGGGCCATGGCGCCATTGAGCGCCTGATGACGGCGGGCTGGAATTGGCGCCGCCCTTCCAGACCAGCACAGATCACGATTTTCTTGGCGCGGACGGGGGCAACGTCATAGTTCGGGAGAGCCCAACTGAATTTTGGCACGTCATTCCCGAAAGCCGGCGCAAGTCGTGCCGCGATTGAGGTGGCGAAAAAGATGTCCCCAGGAAAGTGACGACGCAAGGACGCCGTCGCGGCTACGTCCCCAGCCATCGGGACGAGCGCCAAACCTCGACCACGCGGGGCGGTTCCAGCCCCGTGCGACGCAGGCCAAACAGCGCCCGGTAGCCGCCGGCCACTGTCTGGTCCGCCGCCCGCACCAGACGCTGAATGCGCATGCGCATGTAGTCCGAGCCGGGGCCCCAATCCTCGCGAACCCGGGCCTCTCCGAACAGCGACACGGCGATGTCGCGGTGGCTGGCGCCGGCGCGCCGCGCGTCATGGGCCCGCAGAATCTGCAGCCAGCGAGGAGCCTTTGCCGGCGCCGGCGTGCCTCCCGGCTCCAGGCGCCCGGTATCGCGCAAAGCGACCAGCCGGCGCAGGCCGTCCAGCGATCCGGCCCCCAGGGCCAAGGCCGGCAGATGAAAGCGAAAGGCCGACGGGCCGGCCAGAACATCGCCCTGGACCACCGCCAAACGCAGGCGGCGCGCGCCGTCGCTGACCAGGACGTGCTGGTCGCCGTCGGCCGTGCGCACCACCAAGGTCGCGACGTCCAGCCCCTTGAGGTTGATGGCGTCCGGGTCGTGAGCGCCGGCCGGCTCGACACTGAAGACCGGCGCCGAGCCGTCCGCCTGCCACCGCCACAGGGCGATGGGCAGGGGATCGCCGGGCGGCCCGTCGCCGACAAAGCACAGCTCAGGCGCCCTGCCCGCTTGCGGCGCGAGCGCGGGCGCGCCGCCGGACTGTTCAAACCCGCGCCGCGCGAACTCCCAGGCCCAGACCGACCGGTCGGCGCCCAGAAGCTCCTCGTAGGTTTGCGCGTCTCTCCAGTCAGGCGCGCGGGCTTGGACATCGTCCATGTCGGCCGCTCGTCGTTCTCACAACAAAAGTTTTTCCGAGGTTGCGCGGGCTGTCGAGCCTCGGCCGCCCGACAAGCACCCTCGTGAAGTTTGCCATGGACGCCGTCGGCGCTGCGGGACTAGGGCCTAAGAGGACGCGCCTGATAGACTGACGCGCCGTCGCATCCGCACGCAGAGGCCTTAGGTTGACGTCCCAGCTCGAACATCCCGTGGCCGACGAGGCGCCGTGGTCGGAGACCCTGACCGACTACGACGAGCGCCACTTGGTGACCTATCTGCGGCTGCTCGACGCCGACCAGGACGGCGCCGACTGGCGTGAAGCGGCGCGGCTGGTTCTGGGGCGTGATCCCGAGCAGGCGCCGGATCTCAGTCGCCGGTGCTGGGAAACCCACGTGGCGCGCGCCCGATGGATGACCCAGACCGGATATCGCGATCTTCTGGCCGCCGGCCGGTAGCTGACGGCCAATTCAGGGCGCCCTAGCCGACGATCGTTCTCCAACAGCGGTTAATGGCGCATGAGGCGGCAGCCCCGTCGCCCCGGCCGTTCCCGAAGGGCTACTCCCGCTCACCAGGGTGTGGCTCGCCGGGAACACCCGGCGGCTATCGCTTTACAGCCCGCAACAAAAAGCTCCGTCTCGGATTAGTCGGGTAGTCGACACCGCGCAGAGCTTTCCTGCGCGGGATCAAGCTCTGGGGCGGGCGATGGGTTTGGTGAATGAAGCGGGTTCGGACGGCGTCGACCCGAAACCAGGGGTGGTCTTGGTGGTGGAGGACGAGGTGCTCGTCCGGATGCTCGCCTGCGATATCCTGACCGAGGCTGGCTATCATCCGCTTGAGGCCGTGAACGCCGATGAGGCGCTGACGATTGTCGAAGCGCGCCAAGACATCGCCGTCGTCTTCACCGACGTCGACATGCCGGGCGAGATCAACGGCCTTGGCTTGGCGCGCCTGATCGCCCTGCGCGCCCCGCATTTGCCGATCCTGATCACCTCGGGCGCCGCTGTCGTCGCGCCGACCGATCTGCCCGCGCGTGGACGGTTCCTGCAAAAGCCCTACTCGCCGTCGACGCTCGTCGAAGCCGTCACCGACCTTGTGCACGTTTGACATCCCCATCACGTAGCGGGCGTCTGGATCCTGCCCAACGGAACGCATGAGCGCGCTATCTGCGGCGGATCAAGGCGACCGGCCTTAAACCTGCTAACGGAACGGCGGTCGCCGAAGCCAGGCGCCGTCGCAGGTCGGTACAGTTCGTCATGCCCACGCCAGAACCCCGCTTGCGCGATGTTGTCGTCATCGGCGGGGGACAATCGGCCTTGGCCACGGCCTATTTCCTCCGCCGCACAGGCCTTTCCTTTCAAGTGCTGGATGGAGAACCCGCTCCAGGGGGGGCGTGGCGTCATACCTGGCCATCCCTTCACCTCTTTTCGCCGGCCCAGTGGAGCTCGTTACCCGGCTGGCCCATGCCCTCGGCGTCCCTAACCTATCCCACCCGTCAACAGGTCATCGACTATCTGTCCCGCTACGAAGAGCGCTATGACATGCCGGTCGAACGCCCGATCGAGGTGCTGGGC
>JAEXJH010000525.1 GCA_023445955.1 Pseudomonadota bacterium | reverse complement strand
GTCCGGCGGCCGAGACCCCGGCCGGCACCGCGCCGCCGGTGGATCAGCTGCCCTATTAGGCCCCGATCGCGTGCAGCTCCGCCGCGTGGGCTCTGAGCCACGCGCGGTGGGGCGCCGGATCGCCGGCCAGCTCTTCGCACAGCGCCCAGAAGCGCGGGCCGTGATTGGCCTCGATCAGGTGGGCGCATTCGTGGGCGGCGACATAGTCGGCCACCGCCGCCGGGGCCAGGATCAGTCGCCAACTGTAGCGGATAGCCGCCGGCGTCCGGGACGTGGCCGGTCGGCACGAGCCCCAGCGCGCTTTCGGATCAGCTACGGCCACCGACGGCATCGGCCGGCCCAGCGCCGTGGCGTGGACGGCGGTGCGTTCGGTCAGCACCGACAGCGCCTCACGCTTGGCCAGGCGGATGACCTTCAGCCCCCAGTTGGCGTCGTCGGGCGCGATGATGCGGTCCCCATCGATGCGAGCGCGGCCAGGGCCGACCTCGAGACGATAGGCTTGATCGTTGAGCCGCAGGATCCCGCCCGGCGCCAGGTTCATCCGCTCGGGCAGGGCCGCCAGCTGCTTGGCGATCCAGCCGGACTTCTCCTGGGCGAAGGCCACGGCCTCGTTCAGGCGCTTGAGGTTGGGGGCCAGGGCGACGATCTCGGACTTGGCTCGGTCGACGCGCAACGAGATGCGCCGCGCCCGGCCGTCCACCCGCAGGCGAACCGGCCAGCCGCCGATCTCCAGTCGATCACCGTCGGAAAAACGTTGGGCCTTGAGCGCGAACATCAGGCGCTAAGATCGTGTGCGCCGAGCCTCGCCGCAAGCGTCCCTAGCGTTACACCTCTTCCTCGAAGTGCGGGTCGCACTTGCGGATGAACTTGCGCACGCGCGGATAGATCTCCTCGCGGAAGCGGCGGCCGTTGAACACCCCGTAGTGGCCGACGCCGGGCTGCACGTAATCCAGCTTCAGGTCCTCGGGAATGTTCGCGCACAGGCCGTGGGCGGCCTGGGTCTGGCCGATGCCGGAGATGTCGTCGTTCTCGCCCTCGACCGTCATCAGGCCGATGTCGGTGATCGCCTCGGGCTTCACCCGTTCGCCACGGTGCATCAGCTCGCCCTTGGGCAGCAGGTACTGCTGGAAGACGATGTCGATGGTCTGGAGGTAGAACTCCTCCGTCAGGTCCAGGACCGACAGGTACTCATCGTAGAATTCCAGGTGCTTGTCGGCGCTGTCGCCATCGCCCTTCACCAGGTCCTGGAAGTAGCGACGGTGGGCCTCCTGGTGGCGCTCGGCGTTCATGCTCATGAAGCTGGCCAGCTGGACGAAGCCCGGATAGACGCGCCGGCCCGCGCCCGGATAGGGCGGCGGCACGGTGTAGATCATGTTCGACTGGAACCAGGTGAACGGCTTTTCCTCGGCCAGCTGGTTGGTCACGGTCGGCGACAGGCGCGCATCGATCGGCGAGCCCATGAAGGTCATGCTGGCCGGGCGCGAGGGGTGGTTCTGCTCGGCCATAAGGGCGGCGGCGGCCAGGACCGGCGGGCCGGGCTGGCAGACGGCCACGACGTTCGGGCGCGGACCCAGCACGGCCAGCATCTGGATGATGTGGTCGATATAGTCGTGGAAGTCGAAACGCCCTTCCAGCACCGAGACGTTGCGGGCGTTGACCCAGTCGACGATGAACACCGAGTGGTCGGGCAGGAACGCCTCGACCGTACCGCGCAGCAGCGTGGCGTAGTGGCCCGAAAGCGGCGCGACGATCAGCACGGCGGGATCCAGGCTGAACTTGCCGGCCCGGCGCATGTCAGCCATGTCGCGGTCGAACTGGATGACGCGCGCCCACGGACTCTGCCAGACGATGGTCTCGCGGACGCGGACATCGACCTGGCCGATCTTGATGGTGTCGAGGCCCCACTTGGGCTTGCCGTAGCGCCGCGTGATGTTGGCGAACAGGTCCGCGCCGGCGTGCAGGCGTCGGCCAACAGCCGATTCCGCGGCAGGATTCAGCGGCGATCCCCAGAAATCCCGGGCCGCCAGCGCCGCCAGGCGCATTGGGGTGGAGGCGTAATAAGCCGCTTCGTGAAGAGCGTAGAGCATGGCGCATCCGCGATGTTGCATCGCAACATAACACGCCAAAGCCTAAGAGAGTCTACCTTTCACACCGATTTGCGCCGCGTCATGGCGCCGCTTCACGGCGAGGTGGTAGCGGTCTCACCCCTCGCGCATCGCGTCCGAGATCCGCCGCGCGATGTCTTCCGGCGGCAGGTTGTACGGGATCACCGTCTTGAAGCGGCCCTTCGGGTCCATCAGGTAGATCGCCGTCGAGTGGTCCATGGTGTAGCCGGGGCCGTCGCCGACCTTGGCGTAATAGACCTTGTAGGCCTTGGCCGCCGCCTGGACCTGTTCCTGCGTGCCCGTCAGCCCGATCGTCGTCTTGGGCACATAGTCGGCCGACAGGTAGGTCTTCATCTGCTCGGGCGTGTCGCGGGCCGGGTCGATCGAGATGAAGACGATCTGCAGGTCCTTGGCCTTGGGACCCAACTGGTCGGTCGCCGCCGCCAGGCCCTGCAGCGTGCCGGGGCAAACATCCGGGCAATAGGTGAAACCGAAGAACACCGCGCTCCATTTACCCTTCAGCGCCTTCTCGGTGGTCGGGGCGCCGTTCTGGTTCACCAGCTGGAACGGCCCACCCACCGCGACGGACGTTTCGGACTTGAACACCCCGGCGCGCCACGCCAGTCCCGCGGTCACCGCGAGGCCCAGGACGCAGGCCAGGATCAGGACAAGGCGGTGACGAGGCATGTGCGTTTCATCCTTTTGCTTGCCGCCTGTCCTTTTGCTCTCGCAATGCGCGCAATTCTGGACAATCCTGCGACCATGACTGACGTATCGTTTGCGCGAGCACCCGACGATCCACGTCACAAAGGGCTCGATAAGCC
>JAEXJH010000524.1 GCA_023445955.1 Pseudomonadota bacterium | reverse complement strand
CGGCCTGGATCGCCACGTCGCCGTTCGAGTGGGCGCCGCCTGCGGGCTCCTCGACGATGCGGTCGACGATGCCCAGCTTGATCAGGTCCTGGGCGGTGATGCGCATGTTGGTCGCCGCGTCTTTGGCCCGGGCGCCGTCGCGCCACAGGATCGAGGCCGCGCCTTCCGGCGAGATCACCGAATAGATCGAGTGCTCCAGGATCAGCACGCGGTTGGCGCCGGCCAGGGCGATGGCGCCGCCGCTGCCGCCTTCGCCGACGATGGTGGCGACCATCGGGACTTCCAGGGTCAGGCAGCGTTCGGTCGAGCGGGCGATGGCCTCGGCCTGGCCGCGCTCCTCGGCGCCGAGGCCCGGATAGGCGCCGGCGGTGTCGACGAAGGTGATGACGGGCAGCGAAAAGCGCTCGGCCATGTCCATCAGGCGAACGGCCTTACGGTAGCCTTCCGGGCGGGCCATGCCGAAGTTGTGCTTCAGGCGCGTGGTGGTGTCGTGGCCCTTCTCGTGGCCCATGACCACGACCGGCTGGCCGCGGAACCGGCCCAGGCCCCCGACGATCGCCTGGTCGTCGGCGAACTTGCGGTCGCCGCGCAGCTCGACGAACTCGTCGATCAGGCCCGCGACATAATCACGCAGGTGAGGCCGCTGCGGGTGCCGCGCGACCATCGTCTTCTGCCACGCGTCGAGATTGGCGTAGGCCTCCTTGCGCAGCTCTTGCGCGCGGTCGCGCAGAGCCTGGATCTCGAGGTCGAACGCACCCGGTCCAGCCGTCTCGGAGAGCTTGCTCAGCTCTTCGATTTTGCTTTCCAGATCAGCGATTGGGCGTTCGAAATCGAGATAATGGGCGGCCATGGACTCTTAAACGTCGCCGTTGATGAAAGGGTGCGAACCTAGTGGCGGAATCCTCCGAGGGAAAGGGGCCAGATTCCGTCGGGGAACCGCCCTGAATCTGCCGGGTTTTATCCACAGGCTCGGATGTAGCGATCAACAGGTGAGTCTCGAATCGAGACTCTCTCCTCTGGTGAATCGCGACATAGAGTCCTATGTTCTTATGTAGCAGGTCGCGGAAGACGACTTGCGCCCCCGCGGCCCCCGCCATCGAACGTGCGCGGCCCCGCCTGTAGAGAGCGCATAGTGCCCATGCAGGTGTTTACCTTTTTCTGCGTCGAGGCCGATGGCTCGGTTCCGCGGTTCGACGTCACGCCCTGCGCCGACGACTCTGCCGCGCGCACGAGAGCTTTCGAACTACTCGACATGCACCACCGCTGTGACTTCGTGGAAGTCTGGCGCGGGTCGCAGCGCGTGTTCGACGTGATGCCGCTGCAGGCGGTGGCCGCCTAGGTATTCCTGACGCGGTGAATTATTGCATCGCAACCTGAGCGCGCCTAAGCTTCGCTTCCGGATGGGGTCCAAAACGGATCCCGCTTTCCGGAAGGCCGCTTCATGGACGCCACCGTCCTTTCCGCGCCGCTGATCCCGCCTGCTCCTAAGATCCACCCCAAGCCGCTGGGCGTCACCCCGCTGGGCCAGTTTCGCGTGGCCTGGGAGATGGGCCGCAGCCTGATCGGGGCCTATTGCGAGGAGGATTATGAAAACCTCGCGGTCTCGTACCTGTTCATGGGCCAGCCCGGGCTGTTCCTGAGCGATCCGGCCGGCGTCCGCCACGTCCTGGCCTCGCCCAACTACAGACGGCCGGTGAAGGCCGCGCGGTCGCTCAAGCCCCTGGTCGGCGAGGGCGTGCTGATGTCCGAGGGCGAGACCTGGAAGCGCCAGCGCAAGAGCCTGGCCCCGGTGTTCACACCGGCCGCGACGGGCGGCCTGCTGCCCCACTTCGTCGCCGCCGGCGCGGGCCTCGTCGACGCCCTCGAAAGCCGGGACCGCGCCAACCTCGCCCAGGATTTCCACCGCGCTACGCTGGACGCGGTGCTGCGCGCCCTGTTCTCGCGCCGCGCCGACGCCGAGGGCGCGGTGCTGGCCGATCTGGCCCGCCGCTACATGGAGGGGCCGGCGCATTTCAAGCTGCTGGACTTCATGGCCAAAGGCGCTGACGACCTGACCTTCCTGGACGGCGACCGCCGGCGGATGGGCGCGCAATGGTTCAAGGCGGTGGACGCGCTGATCGCGGAGCGGCGGACGCACCCACACGCCGAGATCCGCGACATGCTCGACCGCCTGCTGGCCGCCCGTCACGAGGACGCCTCGCCCCTGGAGGGTCGCGAGATCCGCGACCAGTGCAGCTCGATGCTGGCCGCCGGCTTCGAGACCACCTCGCGCCTGTTGTTCTGGGCGACCTATCTGCTGGCGCTGGATCCAGCGACGCAGGACCGCGTGCGGGCCGAGGTCGCGGCCTTCCCGGCCGAGCGGGTCGCCAGCCTGGACGACCTCAAGCACTGGCCGCTGTTGCGCTCGGTGCTGTTCGAGACCCTGCGGCTCTATCCGACCGCGCCGATGATCGCACGCGAGGCCAAGGAGGCCGACGTGGTCGCAGGCTGCGAGGTCGTTCCCGGCTGCATGGTCACCATCAGCCCCTGGGTCATGCACCGGCACCGCAAGCTGTGGGACGCCCCGACCGCCTTCCGCCCCGAGCGCTTTCTCGACCACGCCCATCCCTGGAGCCTGGAGGCGTTCCTGCCGTTCGGGGCCGGTCCGCGCGTCTGCATTGGGGCGGGCTTTGCCCTGGCCGAGGCCCAAATCGTGCTGGCCAGCCTGCTGGCGAAGTTCACGGTGGCGATGGCCGGCGACCGGCCGGTGATCCCCCGCGCCTCGATCACCCTGGGGCCGGACCACGAGCCGCAGTTCCTGCTGTCGCCAGCGTGATCATCCAAGCGCGACCTTGCGAGGCGGAGTAGGACGGGCCAGTTTCCGCGCGTTATCCGAAGGACCCCGCCATGACCGAAGCCGCTCCCACCCGCCCGTTCGCCACCGCCACGGACACCGGAACCGGGGCCTTGCAAACCTTCGTCACGGCCGGTCCGTCGACCATCGTCGCCGACGTCTCGGTCGCCCAGGGCGGCCTGGACCTGGGTCCCGACCCGCACGAGCTGGTCGCCGCGGGCCTCGCGGCCTGCACCACCATGACCCTGCGCCTCTACGCCAACCGCAAGAACTGGGACGTCAGCGGCATGCACGTCGAGGTGTTCAGCCACTACGACGCCGACAAGACCCCGCCGGAGCGGTTCGAGCGGGTGATCAGCCTTGAGGGGAACCTCAACGAGGAACAGCGCGAGCGCCTGTTCGAGATCGCCGAGAAGTGCCCGATCCACAAGCTGCTGACACAGGGCGCGCGGGTGGTGACGACGGTGGGCGGCGAGTAGCGCAGCACAGGCCCCCACCTGACCTCGCTCCGCGAGGTCTGTCCGCCCCCAAACGGGGCGGAGA
>JAEXJH010000523.1 GCA_023445955.1 Pseudomonadota bacterium | reverse complement strand
CGACCTCGCCGCCGAGGCCGACCTGGCGGCCCTGCAGCGCTTGGCGCTCTGGGCCCAGCGGCTCTATTCGCCCAGCGTCGCGGCCGATCCACCCGACGGGCTGGTCATCGACGCCACTGGCTGCGCCCACCTGTTCGGCGGCGAGGAGAAGATGCTGATCGACATCCGCGATCGGCTCACCAAGGCCGGCTTGTCGGCCAAGGTGGCGATCGCCGACAGCTGGGGCGGCGCCCACGCTCTGGCCCGCTACAGCCTGCGTCCGGTCTTCGTCGTTCCGCAAGGCGCGCTCGGCCGCGAGCTTCACCCGCTGCCGGTCGCGGCCCTGCGTCTGCCCGCCGAACTCGTCCAGGCCCTGGCCAAGCCGGGCCTGGAAACCATCGGCGAGCTGGACGCCGCAGCCAAGGGCCCGCTGGCCCATCGCTTTGGCCTGGAGCCCATCCGGCGTCTCGACCAGGCCCTGGGCCGCGAGCGCGAGCCGATCGAGCCGGTGTTCGCGCGCGAGACGCTGCGGGCGGCCAAGATCTTCGCCGAGCCGATCGGCGCGCCCGAGACCATGGCCCGCTATCTGGGCGAACTGACCGTCGAACTGTGCGCCGCCCTCGAAGCTGCCAGCCTCGGGGCCAAGGCGCTCGACGCGTTCTTCTTCCGGGTCGACAACCGCATCGAAACCGCGCGCCTGGGCCTGTCGGGCCCCTCGCGCGACGCGCCGCGGCTGGCCAAGCTCCTGTGCGAGAAACTGGAGACCATCGATCCGGGTTTTGGGATCGACAAGATGGTGCTGGCCGCGCCGGGCGCCGAGGCCTTGACCTACAAGCAAGGCGACGCTCTGGCCGGCCGCCGCGCCGGCGCCGATCTGTCGGGCCTGATCGACACGCTGGCCCTGCGGCTGGGGGCCGAAAGCGTCTACCGCCTGGCCAGCGCCGACAGCGACATTCCCGAGCGCAGCGTGCGCAAGGCGCCGGCCCTGGAGCGCCCGGCCGCCTTTTCCTGGCCCGTCGACTGGCCGCGCCCGACCCGGTTCTTCCCGCGTCCCGAGCCGATCGAGACCGTGGCGCTGCTGCCAGACCAGCCGCCGGCCTGGTTCACCTGGCGTGGGGTGCGCCGGCGCGTGCGTTGCGCCGACGGCCCCGAGCGGGTGTTTGGCGAATGGTGGAAGGCCGACGCCGAGCTGGCGCGCTCGCGCGACTACTTCCAGGTCGAGGACGAGGGTGGCGAGCGCTATTGGATCTACCGCGACGGCGATGGCGAGGACCTGGCCAGCGGCAGCCAGCGCTGGTTCATGGCCGGGGTGTTTGGATGAACAGTCCCGGCCAAGCCCTTGAAGATCTTGGCGACTATGTCGAGCTGCACTGCGCTTCGCACTTTTCGCTTCTGCGCGGCGCCTCCTCGCCAGCCGAACTCTTCGAAGAGGCCGCGCGCCTGGGTTATCGGGCCCTGGCGCTGTGCGATCGCAACAGCCTGGCCGGGATGGTCCAGGCCCATGTCGCGGCCAAGGCTGTCGGTATTCGCCTGGTCGTCGGCTGCGAGCTGGTGCTGCGCGACGGCATGACCGTGCTGGTCTTTCCCACCGACCGCGCCGCCTATGGCCGGCTTTGCCGCCTGCTGTCCCTGGGCAAGGCGCGCGCGGGCAAGGGCGCGTGCGACATCGATCACGCCGACCTCGCCGCCCACGCCCAGGGCCTGATCGCCATCCTGGTCCCCGACCTGGCCGATGATCTTTGCGCCCGCCAGCTGGCGCGGCTGTCGGCGATCTTCGGCGCGGACGCCCATGTCGCGCTGACCCTGCGCCGGCGCCCCGGCGAAGCCCTGCGGCTCTATGAACTGGAGCTGCTGGCCCGCGCGGCGGGCGTGACGCCGGTGGTGACCAACCGCGTGCTCTTCCACCACAAGGACCGGCGGATGTTGCAGGACGTCGTCACCTGCATTCGCGAGCACACCACCATCGACGATGTCGGTTTTCGGCGCGATCGCCATGCGGGCCGGGAACTGCGGGCCCCGGCCGAGATGGTCCGGCGCTTTTCGCGCCATGCCGCCGCCCTGGACGCCTCGCGGGTTATCGCCCGGCGTTGCGGATTTTCCCTCGACGAACTGAGCTATCAATATCCGCGCGAAGTCGCCGCCGAGGGCGAGAGTGCGCAACAGACCCTCGAGCGCCTGACCTGGGCGGGCGCGGCCCGGCGCTTTCCGGAAGGACTGACGCCACAGGTGCGGCGCATCCTCGACCATGAACTGCGCCTGATCGGCAGTCTCGGCTATGCGCCCTACTTCCTGACCGTCAACTCGATCGTCGCCTATGCCCGCAGCCAGGACATCCTGTGCCAGGGGCGCGGCTCGGCGGCCAATTCGGCGGTCTGCTACGTGCTGGGGATCACCTCGATCGATCCCGAGCGCAACGATCTCCTGTTCGAGCGCTTCGTCAGCGCCGAGCGCGACGAACCGCCCGACATCGACGTCGATTTCGAGCACGGCCGGCGCGAGGCGGTGATGCAATGGGTGTTCGAGACCTATGGCCGTCATCGCAGCGCCATCGTCGCGGTCGTGCATCGGTTCCGGCCGCGCGGCGCGGTGCGTGACGTCGGCAAGGTGCTGGGCCTGCCCGAGGACATGACCAAGGGCCTGTCGAGCCAGATCTGGAGCTTCAGCCGCGAGGACATCGAGGAAAAGCACGCCCGCGACATGGGCCTGGACCTCTCCGACCGGCGCCTGCGCCTGACGCTGGAGCTGGCCCAGCAGCTGCTCAACACCCCGCGGCAGTTTTCCCAGCATCCCGGCGGCTTTGTCCTGACCCACGACCGGCTCGACGAGCTCGTGCCGATCGAGCCGGCGCGGATGAAGGACCGGCAGATCATCGAATGGGACAAGGACGACATCGACGCGCTGAAGTTCATGAAGGTCTACTGCCTGGCGCTGGGCATGCTGACCTGCCTCAAACGCGGCCTGGATTTACTCAAGGATCACAAGGGGATCGGCCTGGATCTTGCGACCATTCCGCCCGAGGATCCGCGCACCTACGCCATGATCCGGCGTGCCGACACCCTGGGCGTCTTCCAGATCGAGAGCCGCGCGCAGATGGCCATGCTGCCGCGTCTCAAGCCGCGGAGCTTCTACGACCTGGTCATCGAGGTGGCGATCGTGCGGCCAGGTCCGATCCAGGGCGACATGGTCCACCCCTATCTGCGCCGGCGCGAGGGCAAGGAAGCGGTGACCTACCCCAAGGCCGAGCTGGAGGCGGTGCTGGGCAAGACCCTGGGCGTGCCGCTCTTCCAGGAGCAGGCCATGCGGGTGGCCATCGATTGCGCCGGCTTCACGCCGGGCGAAGCCGATCAGCTGCGCCGGGCCATGGCCACCTTCAAGTTCACCGGCGGAGTGAGCCATTTCAAGGACAAGCTGGTGGGCGGCATGGTCGCCCGTGGCTATCCCGAGGACTTCGCCCAACAGACCTTCAACCAGCTGGAGGGGTTTGGCTCCTACGGCTTTCCCGAAAGCCACGCCGCCAGCTTCGCGCTCCTGGCCTACGCCTCGTCCTGGCTCAAATGCCATCACCCGGAGGTGTTCTGCGCCGCCCTGCTCAACAGCCAGCCGATGGGCTTCTATCAGCCGGCCCAGATCGTGCGCGACGCGCGCGAACACGGGGTGGAGGTGCGGCCCATCTGCGTCAACGCCTCGCGCTGGGACTGCACGCTCGAAGCGCGGGATGACGGATCGCTGGCCGTGCGCCGGGGCCTGCGCCTGGTCGGCATGCTGGGACAGGAAGAGGCCGCGCGCCTGGTGCTGGCGCGCGGCGATGGACCCTATGCCTCGATCGCCGACCTTTGGCGGCGCGCCCACATCGGGACCGGCGCCTTGACCCGGCTGGCCGAGGCCGACGCGTTCGGGCCGGCGCTTGGCCTGGCGCGCCGCGAGGCCGGCTGGGCCATCAAGGGCCTGCGAGACGTCGCCCTGCCCCTCTTCGACCAGCCCGAAGCCGCTGAGCTCAACGAGCCCGATCCAGCGCTCAAGCCCATGACCGAGGGCCGCGAGATCATCGAGGACTACAGCCATGTCGGCCTGTCGCTGCGCCGCCATCCCCTGGCCCTGCTGCGCCAGGACTTGCAAGACCTGGGACGCGTCCCCTGCCAGGTCGCCGCCAGCGCGCGCGACGGCCGGCGCATCAGGACCGCCGGCCTCGTCCTAGTGCGCCAGATGCCCGGCACGGCCAAGGGGGTTATGTTCATGACCATCGAGGACGAGACGGGGGTGTCCAACCTGGTGATCTGGAAAACCCTCTACGAGGCCCAGCGCCGCATCGCGCTGGGCGCGCACCTGATCGGCGTCGACGGCCGCATCCAGCGCGAGGGCGAGGTCGTCCACCTCGTCGCTTACAAGCTCCACGACCTGACCGGCGTGCTCTCCACCCTGCAGGATCGCGGCGCCGACGCGGGTGACCTGGCCTGGGCGCGTCGCAGCCGCAACTTCTGCTAGGCCCCCTGGCCCGTGCGTCGGACGCCGGCCAGGCTCTGCGCGGTGTGATAGCGCCGCGCTGACCAGCCGCCCGCCAGCCAACATCAGCGCCAAGTGACAGTTTTAGCTGGCAGACTCCGCGACATCTCTAAGCGGCGTAGACGATAACAGTCGCGGTTTTGTGCGGACTTTCCTGCCAAGACCCTAATGCCACATCGCCAGGAGGTGGTTCGCGCCTTCGATTAGCGAGTGAGACAGAAGCGCTAGTACGCCGATGCTAAACGCGCCCACGAGCCATCCAACCAGGATGGCCACTCCGTCGAATTCGATCAGGCCGAACCCGAACGCCACCAGCGCCAGAGCCGGCAAAAGGTGGCCAAACGGGATGGGCACAAAGCTGGCCAAGGCCAGAACGAACGCCGCGGCGCCGAGTAGGCGGTCTCCCACGGGATGGAACAAGCCCTGGAAACGCGGCCTCACCACCAGTTCGATGCGGCGCAAGGTGGGCAGGATCCGCAGGCTCATGGCGATGAACGTCGTTCGCGACACACCGCGATCCATCATCGTCCGGGGCAACCAGAGCCGGGGACTGCCGAGCATGATTTGATAGGTGATGAGCACGAGAGGCACGCCGATCAGCAGCGACACCCCTGGCGGCATCGGCAGGGCGTTTGGAATGGAGAAGATCAGCAGAAGCGCCCCAAAAGCCCGTTCACCGAAATGGTTCACAAGATCTCGGACGGTCACGGTCTCATTGGCCGTGGCCGCCAATTGAAGCATCACGTTCGAAATCGACTGGCGCCGTGAGAATATGTTGAACGCTGCAGGCGGCAGGTCGGACGGTTCGATCGGGAATGTCTCGCTACGTCTCACCCGCCGCACCTAGACCTCTTCATCTTCAGGCTAATCGAACCGCGGCGCTGCGGAACGGTTCCGCTCCAACGGCCGATTGGCAAGATGCGCTTCGTAAAACTTTTCTTAGCCGCACGGACCAAGGCCTGCCCCCGCGGGAACACGTCGATCATCCCGCCGCCGCGCCGTGGTCCGCACGCCCATCAAGCCTTGACTCCAGGTCTCAACCGTTTTTACCGCCATGGACCAAGGGCCGGCCGGTTCGCCCGGTTTCCACCGGGCGGTCGTCTTCGAGTCGGCGGTCTTCAAGAACGGAGATGAGATCGACGCGCGCGTTACGCCAGCTGGGACGAGGCCCTGGCGGGTCACGCCGAGCTGGTCGCTGCGCTCGGCGGTCAAGTCTCGTCGCGCGAAGTATCCTTCTCGGCGGCCCAGGCCGAGGGCTGGTCAGGTGCGACGCGGGCGTCTAGGAATGGGGCCTGTGG
>JAEXJH010000522.1 GCA_023445955.1 Pseudomonadota bacterium | reverse complement strand
TCCGGCGCCTTGCCGACATGCAGCTCCGTATAGGCCTTGATGATCTGATCGTACGAATAAGCCAATAGTGCCCCCTCAGTCGCGCCCCGGCGCGCGCACGGGCGCGGCGGCGAAGTCGGTCTTCAAGTCTTGCGTTCGCAGGCCTCAGGATGAGTCCCGAGGTCTCCGGGAGGTCGATAGCACCTCGGCGCGGCGGGAGACTTGAATGCGGGGAGGCGAAAAATTGTATGCGGCCCAGGGCCTCGCCTGGAACGCTTCGCCGCGCCGACTAGGGCATCTTGGCCAGCCGGCGATAGTCCCGCGGCGATAGTCCATAGCGCTGGCGGAAGGCGCGACTGAGATGCGAGGCGTCGCTGAAGCCCAGGCGGTGGGCGATGTTGCCGATCGGCTCGACGCGATCGGGACGGATCAGGGCGGCCCGGGCGCTCTCCAGGCGACGCTGCAGAAGCCAGGCCTGAACGCCACCATCGCCCCGGAAGGCGGCGGCCAACTGCTCGGTGGAGACCTCCAGGAACCGGCATAGATCGGCGACCGTCACGGTGTTCAGGTCCAGCCGATGCTCTATCAATTCGGAGACGCGGCGCCTCAACAGCTCCTCGGAGGTCAGGCGGGGCGGCGCGACGGCCCGGGCGGATTCGCACCCCAGCGCCAGCAATTCCAGGAAGGCGCGCTCGATACGCGCCCCGCCAGCCTGGTCCAGCGACGGCAACAGCGACCAGGTGGTGGCGGCCAGGTCGATGAGGGACCGTGCGAGCTCGCCGCTCACCGCCAGGCCATGCAAATCGTCCATCGGCGAGAACCAGGATGCCGCTATATGCCGCGGAATCAACAGGTTGTAGGTTAGGCTGGCCGTGGAGGCGTGCAGGGACGGCCGAGTCGGATCGTGGAAGTGATAGGTGCCCGCCGGTTCCAGAAACGCCCGACCGTCCAGGTCACCACGGGCCTCCCCCTCCACCATCATGGTGACGAGGATCGGATCAAAGCTCGACGTCCGGATGTCGCGCGCGTTCCGCTCCCATGTCATGGCCGTGATCTCGACCCGCGCGAACAGAAGCTGGCTCAGCGAGACCGTATCTATCAAGATATTGAAGGGCTCGGTCGGCGCCGTGCGGAACACCCGGCCCATTCGCAGCTCATTCCGCGTTACCCACGCCTGGTGGCGCTGATCTGTCGGCAAGTCGACCGTCGAGAACCGATGGACCAAAATGTTGGAGGAGACGGACGAGACTGACGCCACGGAATACAGCCAAGCAGATCAACTAGAGGCGTCAACATAGACAATGCACGGGCGCTTTGGAAGCACGACCAGGCTCTTGATCTAGAGTGTCAGGAGCCAATCCGTGAAAGGGGGCGTCAAAACGATAGCCATTTTTGGGGATAAGTTGCTTAAGGGCAACGTTAGGGGGGAGTAATCGTCTTCCAGGTCGCCTCGGCTCCCCCTGTTTGCCCTCGACGCTTCCCGCGCCCTACGCGCGGTAACGATGGTCGCCGCTTCCGGGGTTGCGCCGGGCCGACTCCCTCTCTAAACGGGCGGCTTAACCTGCAAGATGGTCGGCAGCGGGCGCGCGGATGTGCGCGACCGTGTCTCTGCGCGCGAGTTTACGATGCCCAAAAGAACAGACCTCTCCTCGATCCTGATCATCGGCGCCGGCCCGATCGTCATCGGTCAGGCTTGTGAGTTCGACTACTCCGGCGTCCAGGCCTGTAAAGCCCTGCGCGCCGAGGGCTACCGCATCATCCTGGTCAACTCGAACCCGGCCACGATCATGACCGATCCGGACGTGGCGGACGCGACCTATATCGAGCCGATCACCCCGGAGATGGTCGCCAAGATCATCGAGAAGGAGCGCCCCGACGCCCTCCTGCCGACCATGGGCGGCCAGACCGCGCTGAACACCGCGCTGGCCCTGGAAGCCGACGGCACGCTGAAGAAGTTCAATGTCGAGATGATCGGCGCCAAGGCCGAGGTCATCGACAAGGCCGAGGACCGCCAGAAGTTCCGCGACGCCATGGACAAGCTGGGCCTCGAAAGCCCCAAGTCCAAGGCCGCCCACACCATGGAAGAGGCCCGCGAAGGCCTGGCCTTCGTCGGCCTGCCGGCGATCATCCGCCCGTCCTTCACCCTGGCCGGCACCGGCGGCGGCATCGCCTACAACGTTGAGGAATTCGAAGAGATCGTCGAACGGGGCCTGGACCTGTCGCCGACCACCGAGGTCCTGATCGAGGAAAGCGTCCTCGGCTGGAAGGAATACGAGATGGAAGTGGTCCGCGACACGGCGGACAACTGCATCATCGTCTGCTCGATCGAGAACATCGACCCGATGGGCGTCCACACCGGCGACTCGATCACCGTCGCCCCGGCCCTGACCCTGACGGACAAGGAATACCAGTGGATGCGCGCGGCCTCGATCGCCGTGCTGCGCGAGATCGGCGTCGAGACCGGCGGCTCGAACGTCCAGTTCGCGCTGAACCCGGCCGACGGCCGCATGGTCGTCATCGAGATGAACCCGCGCGTGTCGCGTTCGTCCGCCCTGGCCTCGAAGGCCACCGGCTTCCCGATCGCCAAGGTCGCCGCCCGCCTGGCCGTCGGCTACACGCTCGATGAGCTGAAGAACGACATCACCGGCGGCGCGACCCCGGCCTCGTTCGAGCCCTCGATCGACTACGTCGTCACCAAGATCCCGCGCTTCGCCTTCGAAAAGTATCCGGGCAGCGAGCCCCTGCTGACCACGGCCATGAAGTCGGTCGGTGAAGTGATGGCCATCGGCCGCACCTTCAAGGAAAGCGTCCAGAAGGCCCTGCGCGGCCTGGAGACCGGCCTGTCGGGCTTCGACGAGGTCGAGATCCACGGCGCCGACGATCCCGACACCGGCAAGGCCGCGGTGATCCGCGCCCTGGGCACCCCGACCCCCGATCGTCTGCGCGTCATCGCCCAGGCCTTCCGCCACGGCCTGACCGTGGACGAGGTCAACGCCGCCTGCTCGTACGAGCCGTGGTTCCTGCGCCAGATCGCCGAGCTGGTTCGCCAGGAAGGCTGGGTGAAGGCCGGCGGCCTGCCGCGCGACGCCGCCGGCTTCCGCGCCCTGAAGGCGCAAGGCTTCTCCGACGCCCGCCTGGCCAAGCTGACCGGCTCCAACGAGAGCGCCGTGCGCGCCCTGCGCCAGGAGCTCAGCGTCCGCCCGGTGTTCAAGCGCATCGACAGCTGCGCCGGCGAGTTCCTGGCCTCGACGCCCTACATGTACTCGACCTACGAGACGGGCGCGCTGGGCCAGATCCCCGAGTGCGAGAGCGAGCCTTCGAACCGCAAGAAGGCCGTCATCCTGGGCGGTGGCCCGAACCGGATCGGCCAGGGCATCGAGTTCGACTACTGCTGCTGCCACGCGGCCTTCGCGCTGGACCAGATCGGCGTGGAGTCGATCATGGTCAACTGCAACCCCGAGACCGTCTCTACCGACTACGAC
>JAEXJH010000521.1 GCA_023445955.1 Pseudomonadota bacterium | reverse complement strand
GCCCCGGCCGATCCGGCCGACGCCGCTGCCCAGACCGCCAACGACGCCGCCGCCACCGGCGCGACGAGCACCCCGTCGGCGACCTCGGCTACGGCGGCTGCTGACGCTGCGACCGCCGCCAAGCCGGAAGAGAAGAAGGGGCACTAAGCCTCATCACCTTTGTGATCGGAAAGGGCCGCCCTGCTCGGGCGGCCCTTTTTCGTTGACGCCTAGCGCCCCGCGGCGCTCTAGCAGGATCGATGGATCCCACCGCCCCTTCCCCCCTCGTCTGGCGCGAGGATGGCCTGCCGCAGTCCAGCCTGTACGGCGACGTCTACTTCTCCAGCGTCGATGGGCTGGCCGAGACGCGGGCGGTGTTCCTGGCCGGCTGCGGGCTGCCGGAGCGGTTCTCGCAGAGCTTCACGGTCGGCGAGTTGGGCTTCGGCTCAGGTCTCAACATCGCCGCCCTGCTCGACCTCTGGCGACGCGAGAAGCCCGAAGGCGGCCGGCTCCACATCTTCTCGATCGAGGCTCACCCGCTGGACCGCGACGAGGCCGCGCGGATCCTGGCGCACTGGCCCGAGCTGGGCGAGGCGGCCCAGGTGCTGCAGGACCACTGGCCGGGTCGCGCCAAGGGTTTCCATCGCGTCGACCTGCCCGGCTTCGACGCCGTGCTGGATCTGGCCGTCATGGACGTGATCGAGGCGCTGGAGGCCTGGGACGGCGCGGCCGACGCCTGGTTCCTGGATGGCTTCTCCCCTGCCCTGAACCCCGCCATGTGGCGCGAAGAGGTTCTGGCCGCCGTCGCCAGCCGCAGCGCGCCGGGCGCGCGGGCGGCGACCTTCACCGTAGCCGGCGCGGTCCGGCGCGGCCTGCAAGCGGCGGGCTTCGAGATCGCCAAGCGTCCGGGCTTTGGCCGCAAGCGCGAGCGGCTGGAAGCCTGGTTGCCGGGTGAGCGCGAAATCGCGCCGCGCCCCAAGAGCCTGGCCGTGATCGGTGGCGGCATCGCCGGCGCGTCGCTAGCCCGCGCCGCTTCAGCGGAAGGCCTGAGCGTCACTGTGATAGACGATCCAGGGGGCGTCGCGGCCTCTGGTAATCCCGCGGCCCTGGTCACGCCCGCGCTCGACGCGGGCGGCGGTCCGCGCGCGGCGCTCTACGCCCAGGCCTTCGCCCGCGCGGTGACCCTGTACGAGGCCGAGCCCGGCGCGATCATCGCGCGCGAGGTGCTGCAGCTGCCCGCCAGCGAGCGCGATCCGGCCCGCTTCGCCAAGGTCGCCGAGCAGGACCTGTTCGAGCCCGGCGCGATGGTCTTGCGCGACGAAGTCCTGGCCATGACCCGGGCGCTGGTCATCGAGCCCACTGTGGTCACCACCGCCTGGTCCGGCGAAGTCGTCCGCCGCCGCGTCGCCCGCCTGGAGCATACCGGCGAGGGTTGGAGCCTGTTCGACGAAGCGGGCGACCTGATGCTGACCGCCGATCGCGTAGCGCTGGCCGGCGGCGCGGCGACCGGCGCGCTGGCCGCCGAGATCCGTCTCAAGCCCGTGCGCGGCCAGGCCAGCTGGACCGACGGCGAGACCACCGCCGCCACGGCCTTCGGTGGATATGCCGTTCCCACGCGCGACGGCGTCCTGTTCGGCGCCACCCACGACCGCGACCAGACCGCCACCGACGTCCGGCCCGAGGACCACGTCCGCAATCTCGACACCCTGGCCAAGGGCCTGCCGGATCTGGCCGCACGCCTGGCGGGTAAGCCCCTCGAAGGCCGCGCCGCCGTCCGCGCCACGACGCCCGCCCGCTTGCCTCTGGCGGGGATCCGCAACGACGGCCTCGTCATCCTGACGGGCCTGGGCTCGCGCGGCTTCTGCCTGGCCCCGCTGCTGGCCGAGCATCTGATCGCCCAAGTCCTGGACAGGCCATCGCCGTTGCCGCGCCAATTGTCGCACCTGTCGCGGGCCCGCCGTTTCGACTCGCCTGACGCGAGCATCGGCGTATAATCGAACACGGTTATCGGAGCGCGCGTGGCGGACCCTTTGCCGCCCCCGCGTTCCCTAATCTGCTCAAGTCTTCCGACTAAGGCCGGCTGCCCCTTCTTCGCCGGTCTTCGTGACGGCGGTCCTCCGCCCTCTTGGTCCGCCGGATCGGACGCTCCCGACGCCCCATCGGGAGCGTCTTTCCGTTTTAGCTGGCCATAGAAAAAGGGGCCGGCCTTGCGGCCAGCCCCCAATTCCTTCGATCGAGACTTCCTTATTGGAAGTTGATCGAGACCGTCGAACGGCGGTTCAGCGGTTCCTTGACACCATCGCCGGTGGCGACGGCCGGAGCGCTTTCGCCCTTCCAGTCGACCGCCAGGGTCGTGGCGGCCAGACCTTGGCTGACCAGGCCGTCGGCGACGGCCTTGGCGCGGCGTTCCGAGAGCTTCTGGTTGTACTTGTCCGAGCCCGAGGTGTCGGTGTGACCCGTCACGACGACCTTGGTCGCGTTGCCGCCCTTGGCGTATTCGGCGGCCTGTTGGACCACGGCCTGGGCTTCCGGCGTCAGGACGTACTGATCGAACGGGAAGTAGACCACGAACTCGCGCGCTTCATAGGCC
>JAEXJH010000520.1 GCA_023445955.1 Pseudomonadota bacterium | reverse complement strand
GCTGCTGCGCGAGCGGTTGAAGTCCGACGCCGGCGACATCGCCGCCATCCGCATGCTGGCCGAGACCGGCGCGCGCCTGGGCCGCTATGCCGACGCGGAAGGCCTGCTGACCCGCTGCGTCGAGCTGGCCCCCAACTTCGCGGCCGCTCGGCACAACCTGGCGACCATGCTGTATCGCCAGAACAAAAACCTGGAGGCGCTGGCGCAGATCGAAGCCCTGACGGCCAAGGACGCCCGCCATCCCGGCTATGCCAACCTGTACGCCGCGATCCTGGCGCGGCTGGGCGAGTACGACCGCGCCATCGCCGTCTATGACCGCGTGCTGGCCGACTATCCCAACCAGCCCAAGGGCTGGATGAGCTATGGCCATGCACTCAAGACCGTGGGCCGCCAGGCCGACTGCGTCGCGGCCTATCGCAAGGCGCTGGACCTGCTGCCGACCATGGGCGAGGCCTGGTGGAGCCTGGCCAACCTCAAGACCGTCAAGTTTACCGACGCCGACCTGGCCGCCATGACCGCGGCCCTCGACGCGCCGGACCTGTCCGACGAGGACCGCCTGCACCTGCACTACGCCCTGGGCAAGGCGTTCGAGGACGCCGAGCGTTGGGACGAGTCGTTCGCGCGCTATGCGCAGGGCGCCGCGATCCGGCGCAAGCAACTGGCCTACGATCCCGAGGAGAACGCGTCCGACACGGCTCGAACCAAGGCGGTGTTCACGCCCGCCTTCGTCGCTGCGCGGGCGGGGCAGGGCTCGCAAGCCCCCGACCCGATCTTCATCGTCGGCCTGCCGCGCTCGGGCTCGACCCTGGTCGAGCAGATCCTGGCCAGCCACTCGATGGTCGAGGGCACGATGGAGCTGCCCGACCTGATCGTCATGGCCCGGCGTCTCGGCGGCAAGACCGCCACCCGCGCCGAGTCCAGCTATCCGGAAAGCCTGGCCGAGTTGTCGCCCGCCGACCTGAAGGCCCTGGGCGAGGAGTTCCTGGAGCGCACCCGCATCCAGCGCAAGACCGACAAGCCGTTCTTCATCGACAAGATGCCCAACAACTTCGCGCACGCCGGGCTGATCCACCTGATCCTGCCGAACGCCAAGATCATCGACGCGCGGCGCCATCCGCTGGGCTGCTGCTTCTCGGGGTTCAAGCAGCACTTCGCCCGGGGGCAGGCGTTCAGCTACGACCTGACCGACATCGGCCGCTACTATGCCGACTATGTGGACCTGATGGCCCACTTCGACGCCGTGCTGCCGGGGCGGGTGCACAGGGTGATCTACGAGCACATGATCGCGGATCCAGAAGCGCAGATCCGCGCTCTGCTGGATCACTGCGGTCTGCCGTTCGAGGCCGCCTGCCTGTCGCCGCACGAGAACGACCGCGCCGTGCGCACCGCCAGTTCAGAGCAGGTGCGCCGTCCGATCTTCAAGGATGCGGTCGAGCACTGGCAGAAATTCGAATCGCACCTGACCCCCCTCAAGCAGGCATTGGGACCGGTTCTGGACGCTTATCCGAACGCGCCCGTTATTTGACCATCCGCCTTGAGCCTTGCCATTTGTGCAACACTTCAAGGAATTGACATCAAACTGAAATTTCCAATCTTGCCGAGGCCTTGAGGCAGGTCGAACCTCGTTCGATCAAAAGCCCAAGGGGAGCGACTGTATGTCGTCGGGATCGGTTCGTTTGAAGAAGGTCGGCGCCTGCTCCGCCGCCTTGTTCGCTTCTACCATGCTCACCAACGTCGCCTTCGCCCAGGCGCAGGCGCCGCAATCATCGACCGCTCTGGAAGAGGTGGTCGTCACCGCCCAGAAGCGGTCTGAAAACCTCCAGGACGTGCCCGTCAGCATCCAGGCGATGGGCGGCGAGAAGCTGGAGCAACTGCAGGTCGCGGCCTTCGTCGACTATGTGAAGTACCTGCCCAGCGTGTCGTTCACGACCAGCGGTCCGGGCTTTGGCCAGGTCTACATGCGCGGCGTGGCCAGCGGCGGCGACGGCAACCACTCCGGCTCGCTGCCCAGCGTCGGCGTCTACCTGGACGAACAGCCGGTCACCACCATCCAGGGCGCGCTGGACATCCACGTCTACGACATCGCCCGGGTCGAGGCCCTGGCCGGTCCGCAAGGCACGCTGTACGGCGCCAGCTCGCAAGCCGGCACGCTGCGGATCATCACCAACAAGCCGACGACCGCGGGCTTTTCGGCCGGCGTCGACGTCGAGGCCAACAAGGTCGATCACGGCGGCACGGGGCACACGGTCGAAGGCTTCGTCAACGTTCCGCTGTCGGACAAGATGGCCGTGCGCCTGGTCGGCTGGGACGTCCGCGACGCCGGCTATATCGACAACGTGGCCGGCACGCGCACCTATACGCGCGGCGACACCGACCCGACCAACGACTACACGATCAACAACAAGAGCCGGGTGCGCGACAACTATAACCGCGTCTACACCCAAGGCGGCCGCGCGGCGCTGCGCATCGAGGTCGACGACAACTGGGTGATCACGCCCACGGTCATGGGCCAGGTGCAGAAGTCGGGCGGCCTGTTCGCCTTCGACCCCAAGGTCGGCGACCTGAAGGTCACGCACTTCTATCCGGAAAGCGCCAAGGACAAGTGGGTCCAGGCGGCCCTGACCATCGAGGGGCAGATCGCCAATCTCGACGTCACCTATGCCGGCTCGTACCTGAAGCGAAACGACGAGACCAACCAGGACTACACCGACTATTCGTACTTCTACGACCAGGTCGGCTACGGCTTCTACTGGACCGACAACGCCGGCAACCTGGTCAATCCTTCGCAGTACATCCAGGGCAAGGACCGCTACCGCAAGGAAAGCCACGAGATCCGCATCGCCTCGCCGCAGGATCAGAAGCTGCGGTTCGTGGTCGGCGGCTTCTACCAGAAGCAGAAGCACGGCATCTTCCAGAACTACAAGATCGACGGCCTGGGCAGCACCCTGTCGGTGCCTGGCTATACCGGCACGATCTGGCTGACCGCCCAGCAGCGGGTCGACCGCGACAAGGCCGTGTTCGGCCAGGCCGAGTACGACATCACCGACAAGCTGATGCTGACGGCCGGCATCCGCTTCTTCAAGGCCAACAACACCCTGGTCGGCTTCTACGGCTACGGCACGGGCTACGGTTCGACCGGCGAACGGGCCTGCTTCAAGGCCGCGGTGGTGCCCGGCTCGCCCTGCACCAACCTGGACAAGGGCACCAAGGAAAGCGGCAATTCGCCGAAGGTGACGCTGACCTACAAGATCGACGACAAGAAGTTGGTCTACGCCACCTATTCCAAGGGCTTCCGGCCGGGCGGCATCAACCGTCGCTCGACCCTGCCGCCGTATCGCGCCGACTATCTGGAGAACTACGAGGCCGGCTGGAAGACCACCTGGCTCAACAACAGCTTCCGCTGGAACGGCGCGGTGTTCATGGAGGACTGGAAGAACTTCCAGTTCTCGATCCTGGGCGCCAACGGCCTGACCGAGATCAAGAACGCCAACCAGGCCCGGATCAAGGGCGTGGAAAGCGACATCACCTGGGTCCCGGTCCACGGCCTGACGATCAACGCCTCGGGCGCCTATACCGACGCCAAGCTGACCGCCAACTACTGCGGCTTCACCGACGCCTCGGGCAATCCGGTCACCACCTGCGCCACGCCGCAGGCCCCGGACGGGACGGTCCTGCCGATCACGCCGAAGTACAAGGCCAACTTGACGGCGCGCTACGACTTCAACCTCGGGGACTGGGACGCCTTCGCGCAAGGCTCGGTCGTCGGCCAGTCGGGCAACTGGACCGACCTGCGGATCGTCGAGCGCAACATCATCGGCCGCCAGAAGGGCTACACGACCGCCGACTTCTCGGCCGGCGTCGACAAGGATGGCCTGTCCTTCTCGGTCTATCTGAAGAACGCCTTCGACAAGCGCGCCAGCCTCAACCGCTACGCCGAATGCGCCGAAAGCGTCTGCGGAACCCAGTACTACATCGTCCCGAACCAGCCCCGCACCATCGGGGTGAAGCTCGGGAAGACGTTCTAGGGTCTGTTGAAAGTCTAAGGGGCGGCTCGTGAGGGCCGCCCCTTTTCGTATGCGTTAGGGGGAACCATGGCGTCGTCGAGCGCCCGCCCGCTCGGCCTGTGGATGTGCACGGCGCTGGTCGTGGGCAACATGATCGGCTCGGGCGTGTTCATGCTGCCGGCCTCGCTGGCGCCCTACGGCTGGAGCGCCGTCATCGCCTGGATGCTGACCATAGGCGGGGCCCTGTGTCTGGCCTTCGTCTTCGCCCGGCTGGCCGAGGCCTTTCCGCGCGCCGGCGGACCGCTGGCCTACACCCAGGAAGCGTTCGGACCGACGGCCGGCTTCATGGTCGCCTGGGCCTATTGGATCTCGATGTGGGTCGGCAACGCGGCCATCGCTATCGGCGGGGTCAGCTACCTGTCGGTGTTCGTCCCGGCTATCGCCAAGGTCCCGGGGCTGGCCGCCCTGGTCACGGTCGCCATCGTCTGGCTGATCACCGCGATCAACTGCTGGGGCTCCAAGTCGGCGGGGCGGCTGCAGGTGGTGGCCACGATCCTCAAGCTCCTGCCGCTGGTCGCCGTGGCGGGCCTGGCCGTCGTCATCCTGGCGCGCAAGGGCGGGGCGGCGGTGACGCCGTTCGAGCCCTCGCAGCTGTCGGCCGGCGGGATCACCGCCGCCGCCACCCTGACCCTGTGGGCGCTGCTGGGCCTGGAGTCGGCCACCGTGCCCGCCGACAAGGTGCAGGATCCGGCCCGGACAATCCCTAGGGCCACGCTCTACGGCACGGCCTTTACCGGGTTGATCTATCTGGTCGTCTGCTCGGCGGTGGTGCTGCTGTCGCCCGCCGATCTGCTGAAGAGCTCCAACGCCCCGTTCGCGGACTTCGTCGGCTATCATGGCGGCGGCGACTTGCGGCTGGTATTGGCCGCCTTCGCTGCGATCAGCGCCTTGGGCGCCCTGAACGGCTGGGTGCTGCTGCAGGGCGAGATGCCCTACGCCATGGCCCGCGATGGGGTGTTCCCGGCGTGGCTGGGCAAGGCCGGCAAGCGGGGGACGCCGGTGCGGGCCCACGTGCTGTCCAGCGCGCTGCTGACCCTCCTGGTGCTGATGAACTACGCCAAGTCGATGGCCGATCTCTTCACCTTCATCGCCCTGCTGGCGACGTCGGCCAGCCTGTTCACCTACCTGTTCAGCGCCCTGGCGGCGCTGCGCCTGCAGCAGGTCAGGCGGATGACGGCGTCCATGCCGCTGACTGTGCTGGCCATCCTGGCGGCGGTCTATTCGGTCTGGACCCTCTATGGCGCCGGGACCTCGGCGACCCTGTGGGGCGTCGTGCTGCTGATCGCCGGCCTGCCTGTCCGCTTCCTGACCGCCCGCGCGGCGCGTCCCGTTCCGGAGATCTCCGCATGATCGTCGCCCTGCTGCTGGCCGCCCAGGTCGCCTACGTCCACGCCGGCAAGCTGGTCGACCCGCAGGCCGGCAAGGTGCTGAGCGACCAGCTGATCCGCATCGAGGGCGAGAAGATCACCGCCGTCACGCCGTGGAAGACCGCGCCGACCGACGGCCCGGTCACCGACTGGAGCCAGCTCACGGTGCTGCCCGGCCTGATCGACATGCACACCCACCTGGTGGACCAGGAGCAGACCGAGAACATCGCCGAGCCGCTGCTGACCACGGCCGCCTACCAGTCGTTCATCGCCGCCGACCATGCGCGCAAGACCCTGATGGCCGGCTTCACCAGCGTGCGCGACGTCGGGACCTGGCGGGCGTTCGGCGACGTGGCCCTGCGCGATGCGATCAATAACGGCTTGGTGCCTGGTCCGCGCATGTCGGTGGCGGGGGCCTACATCACCGTACCGGGCGGCGGCGGAGAGGTGACGGGCATCGCCGCCGACGTCGGCATCCCGGCCGAGATGCGGGTGGGCGTGGTCGAGGATGCGGCGGATGCCCACCGCAAGGCCGCCAACATCCTGGCCCACAAGGCCGACTTCCTGAAGCTGATCGCCACGGGCGCCGTGCTGACCGTCGGCACCGAGCCTGGCCAGCTGGAGCTCTCCGAGGACGAGATCCGCGCCGCCGTCGAGGAGGCCGCCAAGCGCGGGACCTACGCCACCGCCCATGCCCATGGGGCGCAGGGCATGAAGGTGGCCATGAAGGCTGGGGTGCGCTCGATCGAGCACGGCTCGCTGATGGACGACGAGGCCATCGCCATGATGAAGGCCAAGGGCGTGTTCCTGGTGGCCGACATCTATGACGGCGACTGGATCGACGAATACGGCAAGGCCCACGGCTGGCCCGCCGAGACCCTGCGCAAGAACTACGAGACCACCCAGGCCCAGCGCGACGGCTTCCGCAAGGCCGTGAAGGTGGGGGTGAAGATCGCCTTCGGCACCGACGCCGGCGTCTATCCGCACGGGCTGAACGCGCGCCAGCTGCCCTACATGGTCAAGTACGGCATGACGCCGATGCAGGCGATCCAGTCGGCGACCACCGTGGCGGCCGAGCTGATGAGCAAGACCGGCCAGGTCGGCTGCAACGCGGCCGGCTGCTATGCCGACCTGATCGCCGTGCCGGGCGATCCGCTGGCGGACATCTCCATCCTGACCAAGATTCCCAAGGTCATGAAGGGCGGCGAGGTCGTGAAGAACGAACCTTGAGATGCGGTGATTTCCGGCACATCCGGGAGTGGCTTGGATCATGCATTGTGCATCGCAACGCATTTTCATTGTGCGATTGCGAAACAACTGTCATGCCAGCGTGGTTAGTTCACGTTGAGTACGTCCAAGGAGGTCGCCATGACCGAGAATCACTACTACGTCCGCCCGGTCGCCGGTGTGTGGCATGTGACCTGGAACGACTCGGCCGAGCTGATCGGCAGCTATTCCGCGCAAGCCGAAGCCGAGGCCCTGGCCCAGCTGCTGGCCCGCCACATGCGCGCCCAGGGCCGCAAGGCCGAGGTCCACGTGGATGAGCCGGAAGTCCGCACGCCCTCGTGGGGCCGCAACCGCGCGGCGCACCAGGTCGTCGCGGCCTAAAGC
>JAEXJH010000519.1 GCA_023445955.1 Pseudomonadota bacterium | reverse complement strand
TTGGTCTGGAAGGCGATCTCGTCGATCACGCCGATGATGTTGCCGATCTGGGCCGAGGACTTCTCGATCTCGCCCATGGCCGCGACGGCGTCGGCGACCACCTGGCCGCCGGTCTCGGCGTCGGTCTTGGCCGCGCCGACCACCCGGCGGGCTTCCTTGGCGCCCTCGGCCGTGCGCTTGACGGTTGCGGTGATCTCTTCCAGCGCCGCGGCGGTCTCTTCCAGGCCGGCCGCCTGCTGCTCGGTGCGCTTGGCCATGTCGTCGGAGGCGTTGGTGATCTCGCGGCTGCCGGCGCGGATGCCGTCGGCGTTGCCGATGATCACCGTCATGGTGTCCTGCAGACGGGTCAGGGCGGTGTTGAAGTTCGCGCGCAGCTTCTCGTACTCGACCGGCAGGTCGTCATTGACGCGATAGGTCAGGTCGCCGCCGGCAAGGCGGTCCAGGCCGACGCCGAACGACTGGACGACCAGTTCCTGCTGCTCGGCGATGGCCTTGGCGGCGATGGCCTGGCGCTCGGCTTCCGAGCGGGCCTTGGCCTCGGCCGCGGCGGCGTCGGCGGCCAGCTTGGCGATGGCGTTCTCCTTGAACACCTGGACGGCCCCGGCCATCTGGCCCAGCTCGTCCTTGCGGCCCACGGCGGGAATGGCGACGGCGTTGTCGCCGCCAGCCAGGCGCAGCATGGCGGCGGTCATGGCCTGCAGCGGCCCCGAGACCTTGCCGACCACGACATTGACGGCGAAGGCCATCAGGCCGGCGGCGACCAGGGCGATGACGCCCATGATGGCGGTGGCGATGTTGCCGGCGGCCTTGGCGGCGGCGCCGTCCTCGTGCGCCACGCGGGTCTGCAGGTCGACCAGCGCCCCGACATTGGCGGTGACCGGGTCGATGCTGGGATAGAGCTTGGTGTCGACGAAGCCTTGTAGGCCGGCGGCGTCATGCGCCTTCAACAGACCTTCCAGCGTCGTGACCGACGCATCGGCGACCGGCAGGGCGGCGGTGACCTTTTCGGCCAGGGCCTTTTCCTCATCGGTCATGTCGGTCGAGGCGTAGGCCTGCCAGTTATGGCTGATCGTCGTCTTGGCCGCCTCGACGTTCTCCAGCGCCTTGTCCATAGACAGCTCGCCCGACCGCGCCTTGTGGGCGCTGTCGACAATGTTGACGGCGTACATGTCGCTGACGGCCTTCAGCTGCTGCATCGGCTGGACGCGGTCGCTGATCACCGACTGCATGCGCTGGTTGGCGACGTTGTTGGCGACAAAGCCCGCCAGGCCGATGGCGGCCATGCCCACGCCCAGCGCGGCCAGGCAGCTTAAGAGTCTTGTCTTGATGGTCCAGGTCATCGGATCCCTCGCGGCTTTTTCCCCGACGCGACCACCTCTTGCCTGGGCGGTCGTCCGTCGTTCAGCGGGGAATGCGCGCGGATCGTTAACCAAAAGCTTCGCCGCAACCGGGCGTAGGAGCCTTGTGGCGCAAGGGGCCGAACGGCGTTCGCCGCCAATCAGGGTTCGGCGAAAATCCGTTCCTTAACCTTGCCGGTGACGCGGCCGTTTCGGCGGGCTACACGCCGGATCGGAGGGAAAACTCACCGAATGACGGTCGAGCCCTCCCTCCATGCGACCGATTGGCGCACTCGCGCCCGGCGCGTGCCTTTTCAGCCCTGGCGTCGTCAGCCGTAGTGGATGTCGGCGACGGTCGCGCCCGTGCCGACCGTCAGGCCGGTGACGCCCACCAGCTTGATCAGGCCGTCGCCAGCGTTGACCCCGACCGTGGCGTCCTGGTGGTAGATGTAGGTGTCGCCCTTCCACTCGAACACGCCCGTGCCGTTGGCAGACACCTGGCTAGAGGCGTTGATCAGCGCCTGCTCCAGGGTGGTGGCCGAGCCCGCGCTGATCCCCGTCGTCACCGACGCGATCTCGGCGCCCAGATTGACGTGGTCCACGCCCTTCTCGAAGTCGGTGATGGTGGCGTAGGTCGTCACCTTGCTATCGGCCACACCCAGGTTCGAGAACCGCGGGGCGGCGAAGCCGTCCTGGTACAGCTTGAACACGTCCGAGCCGGCGCCGAGGGTGTAGATCGAGGAGGACTGCCCCCGCAGATCGGCGGCGACGCTGTCGTTGTAGGCCGACAGGACGACGGTCGTCACGCGGCTGTCCAGGACGTCCGAGCCGATGCCGGTGATGTCGATGCCCGCCGAGCTGGAAGCGTCCAGGCTGTAGGTGGTGAAGTCAGCGCCGGTCACGTTGCTGATGAAGTTGGCGGTCAGGCGACCCGTCCCCGTGACGATGACGGCGCTGCTGACGGCGTTGACGGTCTGCGAGTTGATGAGCGCCAGCGTGCTGTCGCTCTGGACGTGCAGGGTCAGCGGCCCGTCATTGTTGGTGACCAGAAGCTTGGTCGGCGTGGCGTTGCTGCTGGTGACGGCGTTCAGATAGGCGTTCACGCCGTTGACCCCGACGTGCGTCGACGACATCCCGGTGATCACCAGGTCGTTGTGGTAGTTGGCCGTCAGCGTTCCGCCGCTCACCCCGTCCAGCTTCAGCGCCACGTTCGCGGCGATGTCGTCGATCTTGGTCGAGATCGGCGACTTCAGGGTGATGTCCTGGAGGCCGGTGTAGTCCCTCACGTTGACGGACGAGATCACGACCTCACCCGTCGCGGGCACGGTGAACGACATCCTGAAGTTCTGCAGCACCAGGTGCTCGACATTGGTGATCTTGGTCTTGTCGAAGAAGTCGGTCTCCGCGCCCATCACCAGGGTGTCGTCGCCGGCGCCGCCGTCGATGATCGCGCCGTTGATCACCTTGCCGATCGTGATCAGGTCGTTGCCGGCCCCGCCGCTGATCTTGCCGTTCGGCGCGCCGCCCAACACCTCGACCGCGGCGTTCAACTGGCCGACGCTGATGGTGTCGTTGCCGTCGCCGCCGTCGATATAGCCGCCGACCGCGCCCGAGAAGGTGATGGTGTCATGGCCGCCGCTGGTGGCGATCGAGGCGTTGCTCGTCGTGCCCGTGACCGTGTCGTTGTTGGTCGTCGAGCGCAGGGCGGGGCTGGTCGCGTCGGGCGCGACGCTCTGGACATCGGTCACCGCGATGGTCGCGCCGGCGGAGAAGGTCGGCTGCTCGCCGTAGGTCCCGACGAGGCTGGTGTTGAAGGTCGCCTGGCCGTCGTTGGCCAGGTCGGCCAGGAACGCGTCATTGGCCTTGGCGTAGACGCCGATGTGCTCGTTGGCGGCCACGGCCAGCAGGAAGCCGACCATCGCGGCCTTGGTCCCGACGCCGTTGGCGCCGTCGCCGCCGTAATAGGCGAAGTAGTCGGCGCGGGTGAACGTGCCGCCCAGGCCGTTGGGCACCTGCGCGGTGAGGATGGTGTTGATCAGGCCCGCCGCGGGGGCGAAGCCGAAGATCTCGACATAGGCCTTGGTCGCCGCATCAGCCAGGCTGAGCGATCCGTAGGCCGCCGTGAAGCTGGCCTGACCCGCGCCGTTCTTGCCCAAGTTGACCGAGAAGTTGATGAAGCGGTTTTCGGCCGAGAACGACTGGTAGTAGGCCGAGTTCAGGCTGTTGGCGTTCCCGCCGTTCGGCGAGATCAGGTAGTTCAGCCCGAACGCCGTCGGCGTCGCCCCGGTGAAGAAATTGTACGAGAGGTTGGCCACCGTCGTGGAGGCGGTCACCAGCTTGGTGATCTCGATCCGGGCGTCAGCCAGGCTCAGGCTCGCGGCGTCGACGCGCCCGGCCAGGGTCTGCAGGGTGGTGAGGTCCGACGCCGGGATGTTGGCGAAGGGAAGACGCGAGACGTCGCTATAAGCGGATTTCAGGACTTGAAGCGTGGCCATGACTCAACCTCCGGCATGTGCGGTGACATAGGTATTGAATTTGCTGTACAGGCGCAAGCTGGGCTGTGAAAAATAATGAAGCGCGGGCGCCGAGGGG
>JAEXJH010000518.1 GCA_023445955.1 Pseudomonadota bacterium | reverse complement strand
TGGTCGAGGCGCGGCTCATCTTGTCCTGATGGATGTCGGCATAGGCCATGCCGTTCAGGCTGGTGAAGTGGAGGGAGCGGAAGAAGCCGCCGATCGCCAGGATGGTCATGATCACCCAGTGCGGCGTGGTCGGCTTGAAGAGGCCGTAGGCGACGAAGCTGGCGGCCACGATCAGGGCGTTGACGATCAGGACTGTGCGGAAACCGAAGCGCCGCAGGATGGGGGGCGCGGTCGTCTTCATGACCAGGGCGCCGGCGGCGGAGATGAAGGTCATGAGGCCGGCCTGGAGGGCCGAGAGGCCGAAGCCGACCTGGAGCAGCATGGCCAGCATGAAGGGCGTGGCGCCCATGGCGATGCGCATGAACGCGCCGCCGATGACCGAGGCGGTGAAGGTCTGGATGCGGAAGACCGAGAGGTCGATGATCGCCGCCGCATTGCCGCGGGCGTGCCGCCAGTAGACATAGAGCGCCGCGCCGCCGCCGAGGAAAAGGCCAATGACGGCGGGCGCAGGCATCGCGTCGCGGCCGATGTTCTCGAAGCCGAAGATCAGGCCCGCCAGGCCAAGCCCGGTCAGGAGCGCGCCTTTCCAGTCGACGGGCGAGACATCCTGTTCGCGGACGTTAGGGACGAAGCGCGCCACGAGCACGACGCCGACGGCGGCCACCGGGATGCTCAGGAAGAAGATCCAGCGCCAGTCGGCGAAGGTCACGATCGCGCCGCCGACGATCGGTCCGATCACCGGTCCCAGCAGGGCCGGCATGGTCATGACCGACATGGCCCCGACGAGCTCGTCCTTGGGCGTCGTGCGCAGCAGCACCAGCCGGCCGACGGGGGCCATCATGGCGCCGGCCATGCCCTGGAAGATGCGGGCGATCACCAGCTCGGTGAGGTTGTTCGCAAAGCCGCACGCGGCCGACGACAGGGCGAACAGCACCATCGAGACCATGAAGATCTTCTTGGCCCCGAACTTGTCGGCGACCCAGCCGCTGATCGGCAGGAAAACCGCCGAGGCCAGCAGGAACATGGTGATCGCCAGGTTCAGCCGCAGGGGGCTTTCGTTGAGCGCGACGGCCATGGTCGGCAGCGCGTTGGCGATGACCGTGGCGTTCATCGTCTGCATCAGCAGGGCCGAGCCGATGATCGCCGGGATGACCCAGCCGCGAGCCGTCGCCGAGCGGGCCTCGTCCTGAAGGGGCGGGTCGATAGGGCTCATGGATCAAGGCTCAGCAGTTCGAGGAGGGCCCCCTGCGCAGCCGCCAAGGCTTCGCGCGAGGCGGGGTCGAGACGGGCGATGCGGGCGGCGAGCCAGTCGTTCCGCGTCTGGCGGATCGCGTCGAGCTGGGCCTGGCCCTCAGGCGTGATGCGAAAGCCCGAGCGGCGGCCGTCCTCGGCGCTCTGATCGCGGACGATCCAGCCAGCCGCCTCGATACGCTTGACGTGACTGCTCATGCTGGGGCGCGACATGTGCTCGGCCTCAGCCAGTTCGGAGACGCCGACGCCAGGGCAGCGCCGGATCTGGCCGAGTATGAGTCCGTCGAGGGCCGACGATCCGACCCGTTGCGCCTCCTGGCGCAGCCGCCGGGAGACACGCAGCAGCGGCGCGCGAAGGTTGTCCGCCAGAACTAGGGGGTCGTTCGAATCCATAGGGCTCTAGATAGTTAGGTCGCCGAACTATCTAGATGGCGCGCGCCGTTGCGTCAACGCTCGGTTGGCGGGAACGCGAGCGGATTCTCGCCGTTAAAGCGAGTGGGAGGCTGCCAACAAGGTCAAGGCCATGAGTTCCGAGCAGGGCTTGCCGTCGATGCAGATGGCGCGACTTGAGGAGGAGGTGCGTGATGTCGCCCGACGGCTGTCGCGCGATCAGATGCTGGATCTTGCCGATCTGCTGCATGACGAGATCCGCGCCAGGCGCAGCGGCCACTTGCAGCGCGCGGCGCGGCGGCGCGGCTGATCAATCGGCCCGGGCGGCGTTCAGGACCTGATGCGCCGCTTCCGTCAGGGCGAGGGCCTGAGTTTCGAGTTCACTGGCTATGGCCCGGCGCCAAGCCTCGCCTTCGCCGCGGGATATGCCGTTGCGGGCGCGCTCGGCGAGGGAGAATGCGTCGCGCGCGGCGGCCTGACATCGGATGACTGCGGCCGCGAAGGCGCCTTCGCCTCTTTCCCAAGCGCGGCGGCGCGCCAGCTTGATGCGGGCGGCGGCCTCGATCTCGGCCTCCGACCGGGACGGGGGAGGGCGACCTTCCATCCCGGCCCACGATACGCCGTGGTGGCGGCGTATTTCCCTGGAGGCATGATCATGTCGGGCCTGATCGGTAGCGATTTCGATCGCCCGGATCTGATCGAGTTCAGGATCGAACATGGCTGAACTGTATATTTCATACAAATTTCGGCCAAGCTAAATCGTAGCTTTCTTATCCCGGCGGCTTCAGCTCTCGCTGATGATCACCCGGCGGGCCTGATAAGGCGGAATGATCGCGGTGATGTGCGCGGCCCAACGCAGGCGGGCGTCGTGCCGGGTGGGGCCGGCGATGCTCTCGAGGTCATAAACGCCGGGTCTGGAGCCCCGCAGCAGCCGCTTGACCAGCACCTCGTCGGTGTCGGTCTCGACGACGACCACATGGCCGAGCATGTCGGAGCTGGGGTGGCTGCGCTGGTCCTCGAAGTAGATCAGGGCCCCGTCGTCGGCCAGCCCGCGCATGGAGTGGGTCCACATTAGCTTCGATCCGAAGGGCCGCCGGCAGGTGCTTACCAAGAAGGGCGCAGGCTATGTGGAGGGCCTGCCCACGTGACCCTGAGAACAAGCATGATGGCCGCCGCTGCCGTAGCGTTCGTTCTGACCTTGGTGGTTATCTATCTCGAGGGGCGCTCCCGTGGAGCTGCTATCGAGAAGCGCAACACCGATGTCGCCCTTGCGGCGGCGGCCAGTGCAAACGCCGAGGCCCAAATCGCGCGCCAAGTGGCGACCCGCATCGATGAAATGAACCGTCGAACGGCTCAGACGACACAGATCACTCGTGAACACGCCATTGCGGCGTTGGAGGCGCAGGATGCGAACGCACCGCTTTCTGATGGTAGGGCTGCTCGTCTGGTCGATGCCGATCAGCGGCTGTGCAACCTCAACAGCAAGCTCGAAGGTTGCCCGGGCGGGGTTCCTGGTCCCTGAGGCAGCCGCTCGGCCCTGTCGGTTGCCGATCTTGCCACCGCAGCCGACGTTGGCCGACTTGGAGCTTGGCTATGTGGAGCGAGGCGCGGCGATTCTGGAGTGCGATCTCTCGCGCCAGTTGGCGGTCGACACCCTCGGTGACGTCGCACGTCTTCCGGAGGCGTTTTCGCGCAACTAGGGTGTTTCCAAAAGCGCTCGAAGTTCTTCAATTCGTTTCTGGACATAGGCAGATATGTCGCGTGGCCAAGCCTTGGCGAGCACCTCGACCATTTCGAGATCTCCTGCGAACAGAGCCCTATTCGCCTCCTCGTAACCAGGAAGGTCGCCGGCCAGGGCAAGCATGATGCGGTAGGCAGCCGTGCGGCTCTTCTCGGCCAAGCCAGACGCTGAGTTTTCGGCCTGGTCGACCAGGCGTCGCAGGGCCGCTGAGGCGCCTCCCGGTTGATCGGCGAGCCACTCCCAGTGCCTCGGTAGAAGAGTCACCTCACGCGACGTGACGCCAAGCCGCGGGCGACCGCGAAGCGGTCCGTTGGGTTTGATTTCCGAGGCAGCGTTCCGGAGATCGACGTCGATTTGCCGGCCGCTGAGGTCGTCGAAGATCAAGAGGTGGGGGAGGCCGGCGTCATAGCTGCTCTTCGCCGCAAGAGTGACGTCTTGCAGGGATCCGTTGGCGATCTGCTGAGCGCCAGCGAAGGCCGTGTAGCTGTTCTCCATGTGGTGCTTATACATAAATTTCGAAGCCGATCAGCGAGGCGTCCTGGATTGGATTGCCCCAAGTGCGACGTCGGCGACGTCACAAAGGCAAGACATGCCCCAATGTGACGCTAGGATGCGCATGCGGCCCGTCGGGGGCTCTCGTTGAGAATGTAGGTCTATGCGCTTGTCCTTCCGGAGCGCCATCCTTGCGACGGCGTTTTCCCTTTCCACCATCGCCAGCGTCGCCGTGGCCGCGCCAGGACCGATCGCACCGATCCTGACGACCCCAGAGGCGCGGGACACCAAGACCTATGCTCATCCGCAGGTCGCCAGAGTGACCAACGTGGCGCTCGATCTCTCTGTCGACTTCGACGCCAAGGTTCTCCAAGGCGTCGCCGCCATGGACATCCTCGCGGCCAAAGGCGCGAAGGAAGTGGTGCTCGACACCTTGGACCTGGACATCTCAAAGGTGACGGACGGCGACGGTCGCGAACTCGCTTGGAAGACCGGGGTTGGGAACGCCGAGCTAGGTGTCCCCCTCACCGTTCAATTGAACGGCGCCAGGCAGGTCGTCATTCATTACCGCAGCAAGCCCGGCGCACGGGCCTTGCAGTGGCTCGATCCCTCCCTGACCGACGGCAAGCGCAAGCCCTACCTTTTCAGCCAAGGCCAGGACATCAACAACCGGAGCTGGATCCCCACCCAGGATAGCCCGGGTATTCGGCAGACATGGTCGGCCAGGATCGTCGTGCCGAAGGATCTGGTCGCAGTCATGAGCGGGGAGAGGCTTACCCCTGACGGCGAACCGACCGCTGACGGGCGCAAGGCCTATCGGTTCAAGATGGACCACTCGGTGCCGCCCTATCTGATCGCGCTGGCTGTGGGCGATCTGACGTTCCAGGCCCTTGGGCCTCGGACAGGAGTCTACACCGAGCCTTCGATGCTCGATCGCGCCGCCAACGAGTTGGCGGATACCGAGAAAATGGTGACGACGGCGGAGAGTCTCTACGGGCCTTATCGCTGGGGGCGCTACGACGTTCTGGTCCTGCCCCCGTCCTTTCCGTTCGGCGGAATGGAGAACCCGATGCTGACCTTCCTGACGCCGACGTTCATCACCGGGGATCGCGCTAACGTCGGCCTGGTCGCCCATGAACTGGCCCATAGCTGGTCGGGCAATCTGGTCACCAACGCGACGTGGCCCGATAGCTGGCTGAACGAAGGTTTCACAACCTATTTCGAGAACCGGATCATGGAGGCCCTGTACGGCCCGGCGCGATCGCAGATGGAGGCCGATCTCGACTGGGATGGCATGCAGGCGGACATCAAAGCCGCTGGCGGCCCGAAGGCGGACGCGACCAAGCTGCATGGCGACGTCGGCGGACAACTCGCCTACTTCAAGGGCGCCACGTTCCTCAGGACCATCGAGGCGACCGTGGGGCGCGAGCGGTGGGACGCCTACCTCCGCTCCTACTTCGATCGCCATGCGTTCCAGCCGCAGACGACTGCAGGCTTCCTTGCGGACCTGCGCGGCAATCTGATCAAGAGCGACAAGGCGCTGGAAGACAAGCTGCAGCTTGACCAGTGGGCATATGGCGCAGGGCTGCCCGCTAACGCCGTACACTTGAAGTCTGAGGCCTTGGCCCGGGTCGACGAACAGGTTCAGAGATTTGTCGACGGCGCGCCCGCCTCGTCGGTGACCGCGAGCGCCTGGACGACGCAGGAATGGCTGCGTTTCCTGAACAACCTTCCCAGGCGTCTGCCGAAGGCGCGGCTGGACGATCTGGACGCGACGTTCCAGCTATCGGCGTCATCCAACAGCTATGTTCGTTCGGCCTGGCTCGAGCTGGCGATCGCGAACCGCTACGACGCAGCTGTGCCGTCGCTGGAGGCCTTCCTGACGACCGTCGGTCGCGGTCTCTTCATCCGGCCGCTTTACGCGGGATTGATGAGGGACAAGGAATGGGGCCAGCCCATCGCGCGCCGCATCTTCGAGAAGGCGAAGGCGACCTATCATCCGACGGTCGCCGAGGGTTTGCAGCGTATGATTAACGCGCCTCCGGCGGCCTAGGGATCGACAATGCGGCTTATCGTTGGGCTTCTCTGTGCGCTGAGCTTGGCTTCTCCGGCCTGCGCACGCGACGCGAACGCGGCGTTCTTCGCAAAGAACGGCCGCGCGCCAGGCGTGACGACGATTCCAGGCATTCAGTACAAGGTGCTGAGGTCCGGCCCAGCCGACGGGGTTAGTCCCACTCGGGCCTCGAATATCAGGGTTCGCTACGAGGGGCGGTTTCTGGACGGCAGGGTCTTCGACTCTTCGAAGAACGACCCTGACGGCGCGGTGAGCTTCCCGCTCGACCGGCTGATACCAGGATGGGTCACCGTGCTGCAGTTGATGAAGCCCGGCGATGCCTGGATCATCTATCTGCCGCCTGAGTACGCCTACGGGCGCGCCGGCAACGACACCATCCCCCCGAACGCGCCACTCGAGTTCGAGATCGAATTATTGAGCGTCGACTAGGTTGTTCAGCCCAGCGCCGGCAAGGCGACTTGCGCGGCGCTGGCGGTGACCTTGCCTTCCCGCACCAGATTGTGGGCCGCTTCGAGGTCCGGATGAAAGTGGCGGTCCTCCTGCAGGGAAGGGACTTCAGCCCGCACGAGCGATCGCACCGCTTCGAGCGTCGCGCTCGAGCGAAGGGGGTGATGGAAGTCACAGCCCTGGGCGCCCGCCAGGAGTTCGATGGCGAGCACGTTTCCGGTGTTGGCCGCCATGTCCGACAGTCTCCGCGCGCCGTGCGCCGCCATGGAGACGTGATCCTCCTGGTTAGCCGAGGTCGGGATGGAATCGACGCTGGCCGGATAGGCCCTCTGTTTATTCTCAGAGACTAGCGCGGCGGCCGTGACCTGCGGGATCATGAATCCCGAATTCAGACCCGGCTTGGGCGTCAGGAAGGCGGGCAGGTTCGACAGCGCGGGATCGACCAGCATCGCGATCCGGCGCTCGGAGAGCGATCCGATTTCGCAGAGGGCGAGTGCGATCATGTCGGCTGCGAACGCCACGGGCTCAGCATGAAAATTGCCGCCGGACAGCGCCTCGTCGGTCTCCGTGAAGATCAGCGGATTGTCCGAAACGCCGTTGGCCTCGGCGCCGAGAGTCGCTGCAGCCTGGCGAAGGACGTCCAGCGCCGCGCCCATCACCTGCGGCTGGCAGCGCAGGCAGTAGGGGTCCTGGACGCGCTCGTCCTCCTTCAGGTGCGAGGCGCGGATCTCCGACGTCGCCATCAGCGCGCGCAGGGCGGCGGCGGTCTCGATCTGGCCGGCGTGACGGCGCAGGGAGTGGATGCGTGGATCGAACGGGGTGTCGGAGCCCTTGGCGGCTTCGGTGGAGAGCGCGCCGGTGACCAGGGCCGACTGGAACAGCAGCTCGGCCTCGAACAGGCCGGCCAGGGCGTTGGCGGTCGAGAACTGCGTGCCGTTCAGCAGGGCCAGGCCTTCCTTCGGGCCGAGCGTGAGAGGCTCCAGACCGGCCTTCTTCAGCGCCTTGGCGGCCGGCTTGCGCTCGCCGTCGACGAAGATCTCGCCGACCCCGATCATGGTCGCGGCCATGTGCGAGAGCGGGGCCAGATCGCCCGAGGCGCCGACCGAGCCTTGGCACGGGATCACCGGCGTCAGGCCCGCGGTCAGCATCTCTTCCAGCATCCGCACGGTCTCGACCCGCACGCCCGAGGCGCCCTGGGCCAGGCTGGCCAGCTTCAGGGCCATCATCAGGCGGATGACCGGCACGGGCGACGGCTCGCCGACACCGGCGGCGTGGGAGAGGACGATGTTGCGCTGCAGGGTCTCCAGGTCCGCGTCGCCGATACGGACGCTGGCCAGTTTCCCAAAGCCCGTGTTGATGCCGTAGACCGGCTCGCCCTTGGCCAGGATGCGCCGCACGGCCGCCGCGCTCTTGGCGATCACCGGCCAGGCGGTCTCGGCCAGGCGTGCGGTCGCGCCGCGATAGATCGCCTTCCAGTCGGCCAGCGGCACGTCGCCGGGGTTCAGAACAAGCTCGGTCACTGGCCTCTCCACACGCGCGCATGGAGCGGATTGAAGCCCATGCGATAGACAAGTTCGGCGGGACGCTCGACGTCCCAGATGGCGAGATCGCAGGCCTTGCCGGCCTCCAGCGTCCCGCGGTCGTGCAGCAGCCCCAGCGCCCGCGCGGCCTCGCGCGTGACGCCAGCCAGGCACTCCTCGACGGTCATCCGGAAGAGCGTGGCGGCCATGTTCATGACCAGCAGCGGCGAGGTCAGGGGCGAGGTGCCGGGGTTGCAGTCGGTGGCGAGCGCCATCGGCACACCGGCCGCGCGCAGAGCGGCGATCGGCGGCGCCTTGTGCTCGCGGGTGAAGTAGTAGGCGCCGGGCAGCAGGGTGGCGACCGTGCCTGACTGCGCCATGGCGGCGATCCCGGCCTCGTCGAGGTGCTCCAGGTGATCGGCCGACAGCGCGCCGAACTCGGCGGCCAGCGCCGCGCCAGAGAGGTTCGACAGCTGCTCGGCGTGCAGCTTGACCGGCAGACCGTGGGCCTTGGCGGCCTCGAACACGCGGCGGATCTGGGCGGGCGAGAAGCCGATGCCCTCGCAGAAGCCGTCAACCGCGTCGGCCAGGCCTCGGGCCGCGATCGCCGGGATCATCGTCTCGCAGACGAGCCTGACGTAGCCGTCCTTGTCGTCGCGATATTCCGGCGGCAGGGCGTGGGCGCCCAGGAAGGTCGTGCTGATCCCGACGCGGCGGATGTCGGCCAGGGCGCGGGCGGCGCGCAGGCTCTTGATCTCGTCATCGAGCGACAGGCCGTAGCCGGACTTGATCTCGACCGTGGTGACCCCCTCGGCGATCAGGGCGTCCAGGCGGGGCAGGGCGGCGGCGACCAGTTCCTCTTCCGAGGCCGCGCGGGTCGCCCGCATGGTCGAGACGATACCGCCGCCGGCTCGGGCGATCTCCTCGTAGGAGGCGCCGGCCAGGCGCAGCTCGAACTCGTGGGCGCGGTCGCCGGCGAAGACCAGGTGGGTGTGCGGATCGATCAGGCCAGGGGTGATCCAGCGACCTTCGCAGTCGATCGTTTGGGCGGCCTCGAAGGCAGGCGCGTCATCGGCCGAACCGGCGTAGACGATGCGGCCGTCGCGGGCGGCGATCACGCCGTCCTCGACGATTCCGAGGCCCGGCTGCGTGGGATCGAGGGTCGCCAGACGGCAAGTTATCCACAGGGTGTCGCAACGCATCCGGTCCGTCTCCCCTCGCTTGCAGTCGGCTTCAATATGTATAGACATATTTGCGAACGATGAGGCTTGTCCAGTGACCGACGCGCACAATTCCGAGTCTTCCACGACCGTCTGGTGCGAGAGCGCGCTGCTGGCGGACGGCTGGGCGCGGGCCGTCAAGTTCACGATCACCGACGGCCGCATCGCCCGGATCGACACCGACACCTCGGCCGGCGACGCCGTCCGCCTCGGCCCCGCCTTGCCGGGCCTGGGCAACGTCCACAGCCATGCCTTCCAGCGCGCCATGGCCGGCCTGGCCGAGACGCGCGGCGAGACCGGCGACAATTTCTGGACCTGGCGCGAGGTCATGTACCGCTTCCTGGAGCGGCTGGACCCCGACATGGCTCAGGCCATCGCCGCCATGGGTCAGGTCGAGATGCTGGAGGGCGGCTTCACGCGGGTGGGCGAGTTCCACTACCTGCACCACGCGCCCGATGGCGGCTTCTACGACAACCCAGCCGAGATGGCGGTGAGCATGGCGGCGGCGGCGCAGGAGACCGGCATCGGCCTGACCCTGCTGCCGGTGTTCTATGCGCACAGCAACTTCGGCGGCCTGCCGCCTACGGACGGCCAGAAGCGGTTCATCCACGACGTCGACGGCTTCGCGCGGCTGGTCGAGGCCTGCCGCGAGATCGTCGCGCCTCTCCCTGACGCAGTGGTCGGGATCGCCCCCCACAGCCTGCGCGCGGTCACGGGCGAGGAGCTCGACGCGATCGTCCCGCTGGCCGCCGGCGGGCCGATCCACATGCACGTGGCCGAGCAGACCAAGGAGGTCGACGATTGCCTGGCCGCCACGGGCCAACGTCCTGTCCGCTGGCTGATGAACCACACCGAGGTGGGCAAGCAGTGGTGCCTGATCCACGCCACCCACATCAACGCCACCGAGACCGAGCGCCTGGCCAAGAGCGGCGCGACGGCGGGCCTGTGCCCGGTGACCGAGGCCAATTTGGGCGACGGGATCTTCCCGACGCCGGACTACCTGTCGGCCGGCGGCGCGTTCGGGATCGGCACTGACTCCAACATCGTCATCGACGCAGCCCAGGAGCTGCGGACGATGGAATACGCCCAGCGCCTGAGCCGCCGGGCGCGCAACGTGCTGGCC
>JAEXJH010000517.1 GCA_023445955.1 Pseudomonadota bacterium | reverse complement strand
GGGGAGGCGGCGGCGGGGGCGGGGGCGGCGGGGGCGGCGGCGACGCGAACGAGTAGCGCAGACCCACGGTCAGCGACTGGTCCTTGTACTGGCCCTTGAAGGCGCCCGGCTGGATGAAGTTCGTGCCGGTCGTCTTCCACTGCAGGTCCGCACCGGTGATGTAGCGGTAGGTGAAGTCGATTTTCAGCTTTTCGGTCGCCTTGACCGAAGCGCCGGCCAGGGCCTGGTAGGCGAAACCAACGTCGTGGTCGTCAGCCGACAGGTTCTGGATGGCGGGGTTGGTCAGACCGCTGGCGGTCGGCAGGCCCGGAACGAACGGAACGTCCGAGAACTGACCCAGGGCCTTGACGTCCAGGCGGTTGACGCCAACGCCGAGGCCGACGAAGGGGTTCAGCCAGGCGTCCGGAGCGAAGTCATAAATGACGTTCGCCATCAGGGTCCACGAGTCGATCGAGCCGCTCGGGCTGCCGCAGGCCGGGGCGGCCGCGGTGCGGGTCACGCCGGGGGTGCAGAGGCCGATCGGGTGACGGGCGGCCGGGCCGCGGGCGCTCAGCAGGTCGCCGGGGCGATAGCCGCCTTCGACTTCAGCGCGAACGTGCGGGTTGAATTGGTAGCCAAGACGCACAAAACCGGTCCAGTCCTTCTCGGACTTCCACGACCAGTGAGCATACTCGCCGTCCGGCAGAGTCTGGTTCGATTGCGTCTTGATGGTTTGCGGCCAGTGATAGCCGAGGTCGACCGCGCCGTACCAGCCGGTCTCTTGGGCCGAAACGCCCGACGCGGCGAACACCGCGACCAGAGCAGCTCCTGCCAGGAGGTTGAGTTTCATCGTTGAAGAGCCCTCTATTGCCCTGCCCAGGCCGGAGACCGACCGAGCACTGTTATACCAAGGCGAACGCCACGGGAAAGTGTCAGCAAAGACACACTCGTCAGGTTTCGCCCCCCTGCCCTTTGCTCAGGAAAGCAAAACAAGACCGCCCCTCAGAAATCAACTTCCGAGCGTGCCCACCGACATCCACTGAAGATAAGCGTCAGCTCCGCTGGGTTCGCACGTGAACCGGTTGCGCGCAAGGGCTTGAAGGCAGGAAACAGTCAAGCATTCGCAGATCGTCGCCTAAAAACCGCACATTTTAACCTCGTCTGTCAGGTCATCGACCGACTTGGCCCTAGTCCAGAGTGGTCCGGTAGCGCGCCATGGCCAGGCCCGCGATGGCCACGACAAACAATCCGAGCGCGGAAAGACTTGGCCAGAGCTGCGCGAGGTCCAATCCCTTGAGCAGGGCGCCGCGCACCACTCTGAGGAAGTGTGTCACCGGTATCACCCCGCCCAAAGCCTGCGCCCAGGCCGGCATTCCGCGGAACGGGAACATGAAGCCCGACAGCAGGATCGAGGGCATAATGTAGAAGAACGACATCTGCATCGCCTGCAACTGGGTCCGCGCCACGGTCGAAATCAGGAAGCCGAGCGCCAGCGATCCGACGATGAACAGCAGCACACCCAAAATGAGGGCGAGCCAGCCGCCCGCCATCGGCACGGCGAACAGCGCCCGGGCCAGAATCAGGATCACCGCCGTCTGGATCAGCCCGACCGCCACATAGGGCGTCAGCTTGCCGATCATCACCTCGATCGGCCGGGCCGGCGTGGCCAGCAGGCTCTCCATCGTGCCGCGCTCATATTCCCGGGTGACGCCCAGCGAGGTCATCATCACCAGGGTCATCGACAGGATCACGCCCAGCAGACCCGGCACGATGTTGTAGGCGGTGATGGCCTCGGGATTGTAGCGGCGGTGGATCACCACTTCGAACGGATCGCTCCCGGGTTTCGCCACGGCGCCGACCAGGTCCCGCGACAGCGCCGTGCGCGGAAGATTGGCCAGGGCCGCGATCGCGCCGCCGGTGGCGGCCGGGTCGGAAGCGTCGGCCTCGACCAGAATCTGGGGGGCGTCGCCCCGCACGACCCGTCGCGTGAAGTCGGCCGGGATGGTCAGGGCGAACTGCACCTGCCCCCGCGCCACGGCCTCGTCCAGCTCGGCGGGCGAGGTCGCGGTGCGGACGATCTCGAAATAGCCGCTGTTGACCAGGGCCGAGAGGGTCGAGCGCGCCATCGGCCCCTGGTCCTGCACCAGCACCGCCGTCGGCAGGTCGCGCGGGTCGTTGTTGATGGCGTAGCCGAAGAGCAGAAGCTGCACGATCGGCATGACCAGGATCATGGCGTAGGTCAGCCGGTCGCGCGTGAGCTGGATGAACTCCTTGATCAGCACCGCCAGGATGCGGGCGCCTGACAGACCCCGGCTCATTGGAAATTGTCCGAAGACTGATCCATCAGCCGGATGAACACGTCCTCCAGCGTCGGCTGCACCTCGGTCCAGGCCAAAGGCGGCTGGCGGTAGGGCGCGATGGCGGCCTCCAGCGCCGCGCGGTCGGTCCCGCTGACATGCAGCGCCGCGCCGAACGGGGCGGCCATCAGCACGCCGGGCTTTCCGGCCAGTTCGCGCGCCAGGCGGTCGGCGCCCTGCCCTTCCGCCCGGAAGGTCGCGAGGCCGCTGTCGGCGATCACCTCGTCGGCCGTACCCCGCGCCATCAGCTTGCCGTAGGCGATATAGGCGATGTCGTGGCAGCGCTCGGCCTCGTCCATGTAGTGGGTGGAGACCATCACGGTCAGGCCCTCGGCCGACAGGGCGTGGATCTCGTCCCAGAACTCGCGCCGCGCCTTGGGGTCGACGCCGGCGGTCGGCTCGTCGAGCAAAAGGAGCTTGGGCCCATGCATGACGCTGGCGGCCAGGGCCAGGCGCTGCTTCCAGCCGCCCGACAGGCTGCCGGCCAGCTGCTTCTTGCGGGCGGTTAGACCCAGGCGGTCCAGGCTCTCCTTCACCCGCTCGCGTCGGCGGTCCAGCTCGTGGACCCGAGCCACGAAGTCGAGGTTCTCCTCGATCGACAGGTCCTCGTAGAGCGAGAACTTCTGGGTCATGTAGCCGGTCTGGCGCTTGACGGCTTCCGCGTCCTTGCGGAAGTCCAGGCCCAGCACCTCGCCCTCGCCGCTGTCGGGGGTCAGCAGGCCGCACAGCATCCGCAAGGTCGTGGTCTTGCCCGAACCATTGGGGCCGAGGAAGCCGGTGATCTTGCCGCGCTCGACCTGGATCGAGACGTCCTGCACCACGTGGCGCGGGCCGAACGACTTGTTCAGCCCCCGGACGTCGACGGCCAGGTCGCTCACCGCCCATTCTCTTCTGAAGGGGACCCCAGCGGCGTGATGTCGACCGGCTGGCCGGGCGCCAGCAGCGCGCCGCTCTCCGGCCGCGCCTCGACCAGGAACACCAGCCGCTGGCGGGCCTCGCGGCTGTAGATCACCGGCGGGGTGAACTCGGGCCGTGGGCTGACATAGTTGATCCGCGCCCCGCGCTCGGCCCCACAGCCGTCGCAGGTGAAGCGCACGCCCGTCCCGATCCGGTAGCGCGCCACCTCGCCCTCGGGGACGAAGAAGCGCAGCCGCACGCGGTCGTCGGAAAGCAGCGCCACCACCGGCTGGTTGGCGGCGGTCCATTCGCCGGGCTGGTAGAAGACGTCCTGCACCCGCGCGGCCGCCGGGGCCTTGGGGCTGATCTGGTCGAGGCGGTTCTGGGCGGCGGCCAGGGTCTCGCGGGCGGAGGCCACCGCGTTCTGGGCGGCGTTGACGGCGTCCGGCCGCTGCCCCAGCTCGCCGACATTCTTGCGCCGCGCCACGGCGGCGGCGTTGGCCCGGGCGGTGTCCAGCGCGGCCTTGACCTGGTCCAGGCGAGCCGGTGCATAGATGCCCTTGGCCACCAGCGGCGCGATGCGGTTGTAGTCGGCCTGGGCCTGACGGACCTGGGCCTGCGCGGCCGCGCGCTCTGCGTCGTAGACCGCCAACTCCTGCGGACGCTGGCCCTTCTGCGCGTCCCGAAGCTGGGCCTGCGCGATCGCCACCTGGGCGGCGGCCTGGTCGCGAGCGGCGGTCAGCTGGGCGGCGTCCAGCGCGAACAGCGGCTGGCCGGCGCGCACGCGATCGCCGCGCTGCACGGCCACCGTCGAGACCAGGCCCGCGTTCGCGGCTCCGACATAGAGCGTCTCGCCCTCGACATAGCCCGACAGTCGGTGCGGCCGGTGGGCGTCCGGGCCGAGCAGCCGCCAGCCCAGGAAGCCGACCAGGCCGACGCCCGCCACGACGGCGACGATGCGAACGGCGGGCTTCACGGCAGCACCATCACGCGCGAGGCCAGGCCCGTCAGCACCGTCTCGCAGTGCTGCAGCGCCAAGGCCTCCAGGTCGACCGGCGGCGCGCCGACCGGCGAGAAGGTTTCTTGCCAGATCACCCCCATCAGGACCGGGCCAACGATGCTGAAGGCCTGGAGACGCGGGTCGCCAGGGCGGATCTCGCCGCGCTCTTGCGCCCGCGCCAGCGCGCCGGTCATCGCCCCCAGCGCCCGACTGACCACCTCGTCGTGCCAGACCTTGGCCAGCTCCGGGAAGTTGCGCGACTCGCCGACCACCAGCTTGGCCACCGCCCCCAGGCGCGAGGTCCCCATCAGCATGACCATGCGGCCGACCGCCAAGCGCAGCAGGTCTGGAAAGGGCAGCGTGGCCTGGGCCAGCATGGTCTCGACCATGCCGATGTTGGGGACGACCGCCTCGCGGACCACCGCGCGGAAGATGTCCTCCTTGGTCTCGAAATAGAGATAGAGCGCGCCTTTGGAGATTCCGGCCCGCGCGGCGATCTCATCCAGCTTCGCCGCCGCGAAGCCCTTTTCCGCGAACACCTCAAGCGCCGCCTGGACGATCTCGCCCGGCCGCGCCTCGCTTCGCCGCCGCCATTTGGGGGAACCGGCCTGCATCCTGTCGATCCATTATATAACTGACTGGTCGGTTATATAATGGATCTGTGGAAAACTCAAGCTGGAGGAAGCCCGTAAGGAACGCAGGCCTAAGCCCGCGCCGTCACCAGCCAACAGGCCGAGTTCATCTCCGCCGCGCCGTCCTTCACATACGGCTCCAGCGCGGCCGTCACCGCCGCACGGACCGTCTCGCGCACGGCCTCGTCCTGCCCGGCCAGGATCGGGTTCAGCGGGCCGACGCGCAGGCTCATGGTCAGCAGTTCCTCGGCGCTGACCGGGGTCGGATCGTCCAGCGGGGCGATGGCGACGTCGCGCCAGCCGCTCTCTTCCAAGATCGTCCGCACGCGGTCGGGATCGGCGAAACCGAAGCGGCCGGGCGCGTCCTTCTCGAACTTCGGGACCGTCGGCAGGAACGGCGCGGCGGCCTCCAGCGGGATGGTCGAGATGGCGTTGTCCTCCGGCCCGCGCCAGCAGGCGAAGACCAGCCGCCCGCCGGGCTTCAACGCCGTGCGCAGATTGGCGAAGGCCGCCACGGGATCAGGGAAGAACATCACCCCGAACCGCGAGACGATGGCGTCGAACTCCGGGGCGAAGACATGGGCCTGGGCGTCGGCCTGCAGGAACGCGACGCCTTCCAGCCCGTCCTCACCGGCCCGGCGACGCGCCAGTTCCAGCAAGGCCGGCGAGATGTCCACCCCGACCGCGCGACCCTGCGGCCCCACGCGCCAAGCCGCCTCGAAGGTGGTCGCGCCCGAGCCGCAGCCGACATCCAGCACCGCCTCGCCCGCGCGCAGGTCGGCGGCCTCGACCACCGCCCGCGCGATCGGCGCGTACATCCGGTCCAGCATCGCCTGCTGCTCGACCCAGACCTTGCCGGCCCGGTCCCAGTAGGCGGCCATGTCTTTTTCCTGCGCGCTCATTCGTCTCTCCGTGGTCTTGCGGGTCGGTTGTCGGCCAGCCCATTGTGCAAGTTCAAGCGCACTTGAGGTCAAGCGGTGTTCGACATCGATATTTCGGAACTCGCCCGACGCGCCGGCGTCCGGGCCTCGACCTTGCGGTTCTACGAAGAGAAGGGGCTGATCGCCTCGACCGGACGGCGGGGCCTCAAGCGCCTGTTCGCGCCGGACACGGCCGAGCGCCTGGCCCTGATCGCCCTGGGCCGGGCCTGCGGCTTCTCGCTGGAGGAGATCGGCGGGATGTTGGGAGGTCCAGATATCGACCGCGCCACGCTGCGGGCCAAGGCCAGCGACCTGGACCGCAAGATCGAGACCCTGACCCGCATGCGCGACGGCCTGACCCACGCCGCCGACTGCAAGGTCCCGCAGCTGATGGACTGCCCGCACTTCCTGCGCCTGGTGAAGGTGGCCGGCGCGCGACGGCGGTATCGGGCCGAGGCGCTTTAGGCGTCCTGGATGTCGAAGCGCGTGACCTTGCCGTCGCGCAGGTGGAAGACGTGGCCGACCGTCTTATCCTTGAGCCCATGGGCCTGGCCCTCCAGCGGACGGCCATCGAGGTCGCGGATGGTCTGGATCACCCGCGCCACCACCGCCCCGTCCGCCCTGCGCTCGAAGCCCACCGGCGCGACGTGGGGGCTGACCATCGCCCACTGGCGCGTCCAGTATTAGCGCACGCCCTCATGACCGTGGACGTGACCGCCATCCATGCCGTTGGCCCAGGCGACGTCGTCGGCCAGGGCGACCAGCACGCCGTCGATGTCACGGGCGTTGAACCGCTCGTAGAGGTGTTCGAGGATCTTCACATCGGCGTCCATGGGTCTTCCTCCAAGGTCGTTGCGTCGAGATACATATGCACGTATATATCTTGACGCAAGAGGAGCGCCGCATGGATGTGCTGACCACGCCGGGTCACCTGATCAGCCTTGCCGCGCGGGGCTTTGCCCGGCTCAGCGAGGCGCGGCTGAAGCCGCTGGGCTTCGGGATCGGCCACCTGCCGGTGCTGGTCGCCTTGCGGGACGGCCAGGCCGACACCCAGCGCGATCTGGCCCGCTTCGCCAAGGTCGAGCAGCCGCCCATGGCCCAGATGCTGGCCCGCATGGAGCGCGACGGCCTGATCGCCCGCACGCCGGATCCCGCCGACGGCCGCAGCAGCCGCATCGCCCTGACAGCGACGGCGGAAGCCCGCCTGCCCGATGCGATCGACGTCCTGCTGAAGGGCAATGAAGAGGCGCTGGCAGGCTTCACCGAAGCCGAGACCGCTCAACTGACCGGTCTGCTTCAGCGAGTGATCGCCAACCTCGACCGGATCGCCGCGACTTAGCGCGCCGCGACCCCGACGATCTCGACCGCGTAGTCGGGCCGCGCCAGGCGGGACTCGACGGTGGCGCGGGCCGGCGGATTGTCGGTGTCGACCCACACGTCCCAGGCCTGGTTCATCTCGTCGAAGCCGGCGATGTCGGCCAGGTAGATGGTGACGCTGACCAGGGCGGCCTTCGTCACCCCGGCCTGGGCCAGGGTGTCGTCGATCTGGGCCAGGACCTCCTGGGTCTGGATCAGCACGGACTGGCCGCGCGTCTCCTCGGCCACGTGGCCGGCCAGGAACACCAGGCCGTGGGCGGCGACCGCGTCGCTCCAGCGGGCGGCCTTGCCGATACGTTCGATCATCGAGAGCTCCTATCGCAGGGTGGCGTCGCGCAGGCGACGGCGGCGGCCGCCCAGGGCGTCCGGCCGGTTCAGCACCTTGCGGTACTCGTCGCGGCGCTCGTGGATCGAGGCGATGACCAGGCCCATCGGCACGCCGATATCGACCAGCACCGCTTCTGAGAGCTGCAGCGAGGCCTCGATCGTCTCGGGCACCGCGTCGGTGGCGCCCAGCTCGTAGAGCCGCGCGGCGTGGCGGGCGTCGCGGGCGCGGACCACGATCGGCACGTCCGGCCGCGCCCCGCGGGCGGCGG
>JAEXJH010000516.1 GCA_023445955.1 Pseudomonadota bacterium | reverse complement strand
CTTCTGGCGCAGCCGGGAGCGACGCGGCTCCAGCGCCGGCGCGGGCCTCGGCTTGTCCATCGACGCCGAAATCGCCCGCGCGCCCGGCGGGACGATCGCGGTGATGGACACCCCCCAAGGCGGCGCGCGCTTCGTGCTGGATGTGCCGCTCGCCCCATCCGTCGTCGGATCGAGGGACACCGATCTATGAGCGGCGGAGGCGCCAGGGCGAACGCCCGATCGCGCATTGCCTCCCACCCATTCCCCAAGTATGCGGTGACGCACCGGGCTCTCGCGGGTCGCCCGGACACAGACGGTCCGCCGTCCAAGAACCCGCTCTGGAGGACGCGCGTCACGCGCGGCCAATGGAGCGTGTGTGTTGGATAGTCAGATCGAGACCCCGATCCCCTCGAAGTCGATATCGTTCGGCGAAGCACTGAAGGTGTGGGCGCGCGTAGCGGCGCTGAGCTTCGGCGGCCCTGCCGGCCAGATCGCGGTGATGCACCGCATCTTGGTGGAAGAGAAACGCTGGCTGGGCGAGCGCCGGTTCCTGCACGCGCTGAACTATTGCATGCTGCTGCCCGGTCCGGAGGCCCAGCAACTGGCCATCTATATCGGCTGGCTGATGCACAGGACGATCGGCGGTTTCGCCGCCGGTATCCTGTTCGTGGCGCCCGGCTTCCTGGCGATCATGGCGCTCAGCGTCCTGTACGCCCTGTTCGGCCAGGTCGGTCCGGTGGCGGCGCTGTTCTTCGGCCTGAAGGCGGCGGTGCTCGTCGTGGTGGTCGAGGCGGTGCTGCGGGTCGGTCGACGGTCGCTGAAGAGCCGCGCGATGATCGCCATCGCCGCCGTCGCTTTCCTGGCGCTGTTTGTCTTCAAGGTCCCATTCCCCATCGTCATCGTCACCGCCGGCCTCATTGGCTTCGTGGGCGCGCGACTGGGCGTGGCGGCCTTCCTGAAGGCTTCCGGTCACGGTCCGGCCAGTGGTCATGAAGTCGCCGACGCCGACACCATCCTAGGCGAGGACACGCCCGAGCACGCCAGGCCAAACCTGCGCTGGTCGCTTTCGATCAGCGCGGCGCTGCTGCTGGCCTGGTGGGCGCCCGTGGGTATTTCGGCGCTGGTCCTGGGTCCGAACGCCACGCTCACCCACATCGGCCTGTTCTTCAGCAAGATGGCCATGGTGACCTTCGGCGGAGCCTACGCCGTGCTGGCATACGTCGCCCAGGAAGCCGTTGGGACCTACCACTGGCTTCGCCCCGGCGAGATGCTGGACGGCCTGGGCATGGCCGAGACGACGCCCGGCCCGCTGATCATCGTCACCCAGTTCGTCGGCTTCATGGGGGCCTATCGCAACGCTGGAAGCCTCTCGCCGCTGACAGCCGCGATCCTGGGCGGCGTCCTGACCACCTGGGTGACGTTCGTGCCGTGCTTCCTCTGGATCTTCCTGGGCGCGCCATTCATCGAGGCCCTGCGCGGCGCCCGCGCGCTCAACGGCGCGCTGTCGGCGATCAGCGCGGCCGTCGTGGGCGTCATCATGAACCTGGCCCTGTGGTTCGCGCTGCATGTGCTGTTCGCGCGGATGACGGTGCTCGATGCCCTGGGTGCGCGCCTTGAGGTTCCGGACCTTTCCAGTCTGAACCTGCCGAGCGCACTCCTGGCCCTGGCGGCCGCCATCGCCGCCTTCCGCTTCAAGGTCCCGATGATCCCGCTAGTGGCGGGCTGTTCGGCAGCCGGCGTCCTGTTTTTCCTGCTGGTCGCCCACAGCTAGGATCACGCCTTCGGCCAGCGCTTGTGCTGACCGTCGATCACCACCGGATGGGCGTGGGCTCCATCCTGGCCGTTGGCCAGGTGCGGATGCTCCGCCGGCAGGTCGTCGTGCGTGTGCGGCAGGTTCTCGGGATCGTTGGCCGGCCAGATCACCAGCCCCAGGATAGCGCCCAGACCACAAAGCCCCGCCAGCACCAGGAACGCGGCGCTGGGATTGGCCTGGGCCGAGACCAGGCCCGCCACCGGATAGGCGATCAGCCAGCAGGCGTGCGACAGGGCGAACTGGGCGGCGAACAAGGCCGGGCGATCGGCGGCCGAGGCCGAGCGGCGCAGGGCTCGCCCCGCCGGCGTCAGGGTCAGCGAGTAGCCAAAGCCCATGACCAGCCAGAGCGCCAGCAGCGCCGGATAGCTCTTGGCGGTGAAGGCGCCGGCCAGTAGCACGCCAGTCATCAGGAAGGCGCCGGCGACCATGGCGCGACGGTCGGTGACCTTCTCCAGGACGCGCGGCAGGACCAGGGCCGCGCTCATCGAGCCCAGGCCGAACACCGCCAGAGCCCAGGCGCTGGCCTGGTTGGACATGCCGAAGTTCGAGCGCACCAGCACGACGGTGTTGATGAACACCATGGCCCCGCCAGCGGCCTCGGCCAGGCTCACCGCCAGCAGGCCCCGCAGGCGCGGCGTCAGGGCGAACAGGCGCAAGCCCCCGGTCAGACGCTGCGAGAACGGCAGCTGCTGGGCGCTGGAGACCGGCGGCAGGACGGCCGTGACCACAAAGCCGGCCGACAGCACGAAGCCCAGCGCCGTGCCCAGGAAGAGGTCGTTGAAGCTGATCACCGACAGCAGGATCGCCGCCAGCACCGGGCTGGCCACGCTCTCCAGGTCCGACGCCAGGCGCGAGAGCGACAGGGCTTTGGTGTACTCGGCCTCGTCTTCGAGCAGGTCGGGGATCATGGCCTGGAAGGCCGGGGTGAAGGCGGCCGAGGCGATGTAGAGCACCGTCATCAGGCCATAGACCTGCCAGGGCTCACGCACGAACGGCAGCGCCACGGCCACCAGCGCCCGCACGACGTCGAGCGACACCAGCAGCGTCTTGCGGGGGAGCTTGGTGGCGAGGGCCGACGCGAACGGCGCCACGCCGATATAGGCGACCATCTTGATCGACAGCACCGCGCCTAGGATTTCCCCGGCGCTGGCGCCCGCTAGGTCATGGGCCAGGAGGCCGAGGGCGACGGTGGCCATGCCCGTGCCCAGCAGCGCGGCGACCTGGGCGATGAAGAGGTGACGGTAGGCGCGGTTGCGGAGGGGCGAAAACATTGGGCGGGGATCCTCGATCGGCCAACGAGACAGCGGACAATCCCGTTGCAAGGTCTTACGCAGCCCGCGGGCGCCGCCCTCGCCTCAATAGGTCGATGTCAATGAAGTCGTGAGGCTTTGCCGCCCCGAACGCCGCACAAAGTCGTTGGAGAGATCGTTCAGTTTCAACCTTCACGGCGATGGTGGATCGAACCAGTCTTCAGCGCCTTCCAATCCCTCGTGAGCACGATGGCGAGGATGGTGTCGAAGGTCCCCACAAGGAACCCCGATAGCCACTTCATGCCGATGAGGCCAAGGACAATGCCCACAATCAAACTGGCCGCGGCGAGCCATCCCAGCGTCGCATAGATGATCGCCTGAGCGCCCTCGCCTCGCTTCGCCAGCAGGAGTTCCAGGATACGTTCAAGCCAAAAGCCAATCACCTTCCCTCCCCTCGATGGACATTACTATCACCCACCACTGGCCGACCTAATTTCGACTGCGCAGGCGGATGGCCGTGCGAACATCCCGAGCATCGGCGCGGCTGGCTTGCAACTGCTGGCGGAATTGCGGAAAGATCGGCCGCGTACCTTCAGGGTCTTCCAAAGTCAGAAGCACAGCGAAGGGCACGCCCTCGGCAGGGAAGCTCGCCTCGGCCCGCACCAAACTCGTGACCTCCAAACACCACTGCGAGGACTCGCCGTTCTCGTTGAAAGTGCTCTCGTACTGCTTGGACGGCCACCATTTCAGGCCGTGATCGATCAAGGCTCGCTCGGGAATGGCCAGCTTCGCCGACCCTGGCAGATAGCCGGCATCGATCTGGTTGAGGAAACGCGCGCGCCCATCCTTGGCTGGTTCGGTTTGCCGCTGCCTGAGGCTGGCCTCAAGATTGACGCGAACGAATTCCGCGCCAAAGGCTGGGTCCAACGGCGGCGAGTAGACAAGGGTAATCCGGGCCCGCCCCGAGCAGGCCCCGTCGGGCGTGGTCAGGCTCTGTGGCCAAGTGAACGGGAAGTGCAGGATAACGGGCTTGCGCTCACCGATGCTGAGCCGGCTCTGGAACAGCAGCGTGATCTGATGATCGCCGGTCTCCAGCATGTCGACCACCTGAGCCGGCTGACCGAAGCCCGCGAATTGTCGGGCCAGTTGCTTGTGCCCGCGCTTGGTCAACGGTTCAGGCATGACCGCGTGGTGCAGCAACATGGCGCGCAGGGCCTCACTGGTCAGCCCGCCCTCCGTCGCGACATCCAGGCCCGCCAGGCCGCGTGCCACCAGAGGCGCAGCGAAGCTGGTGCCGACCACGTCCTGACGAAGACCGGCCGGAGTCAGGGAGCTCAGGCCCGTGGACGCACCAGGCCGAGCCCCGCCGGCCCCGCCATACGCGGCCACGTCAGGTTTGACCCCAACCTGCAGACCAGGCCCGCGCGTGGTGTAAATCGTCGGCGCTCCAGCCACATCCGCCAGACCTGGCGGATTCAACGCCCCCACCGAGATAGAGCGTACGCTCTCGGACGGTTTGAAGATCGTGTCCGGCGACGTGCGTGAGGCGAAATACGACACCGCTTCGCTAGGCTTCTTGGGCCATGGCGCCCGCGACTGAGACCGGGGGAGATTGCCTGCGGAATTGACGAAGATCACCCCGTAGGTGTCGGCGATCTGATCCAAGCGCGAAGCGTAAATGCTGTAGCGGTGACGCTCGACATCCGACACGGCGTTGATCGACAGATTGAAAACCCGCACGCCGTGCTGCTGGATGGCCTCAGCGACCGCCTGCTCGACTTCCTCGAGGAAGTCGGTGAAGCCCCGCGGATACTTCTCGCTGAACGAACCGGTTGGATAGAGCGGCACGTCGTAGATCTGGCAGCCGTTGGCCTCTGGCGTCACCGTCGGCGGATTCACCAGCTGCGGAACGGCGATCAGGCCGGCCACCCCAGTGCCGTGGACAGCGTTAAACTCAGTCTCGTCCAGGAAGTCGAACCGCCCGACCACCCAATCCTCAAGACACTTGCCAACGCCAGAGTCGATCACCCCGACGACCGGATAGCTCGCCCTGCTCGCTGGCGTTGGGATTTCCAACGGCTCATCCCCAAGGGAAAGCCCCTCGGCGGACCGCGTCGGGGTCTCCTCGTCCGTAAGCTGCAGAAGCACCGGCGGCAGCACCGCCCGCACAAGGGGATGGGCCTGCAGAGCGTTCAACACGGCTTCATGCCGCGCAGGATCCAGGTCTACCGGAGCCCGGGGGCGGCGCCGGTACCAGATCGGACCGGATAAGACTGGTGCGGTTGTCGACCAGGGCCGGCTGGACGCTGCGGGTCAGCTGCAGTTCCATAACCGGCGTACGGCCGATCGCCGAAGCGATGAAGCTGCGCGCGCCAGCGCCAGTGGACAGCAACACCTGCTCGAGCGATCGGCGCAGCGCAGCTCGCCCCGTGAGATCGCTGGCGATGACCTTTTCATCCGGCGTCTCAAAAAGTTCGATCTGGTAACCGGAAACCACGCGCGGGTCCTCGAAGGCCGCCAGCGCCGCCGAGACCGAAAACGAGCGCTTCTGTTCGGGCGGCGCGATTTCGATGGACTCGATCGCCCCGACCTCCTGGCGCGCGTAGGTGGGAGCCTTGTAGGGTTCGCCGTCGCGCTGGCGATACTTGGTGACGACCGTCAGCTCCGCCTGTTCGATCCTGGCCCGGAGCGTGGCGAGATAGAGCAGCGGGGCCCGGAAGTAGAGCGTTCCGACCGCGGCGGCGCCGCCGCCCGGGCACAGGG
>JAEXJH010000515.1 GCA_023445955.1 Pseudomonadota bacterium | reverse complement strand
GCGGCCGGACGCGCCGGACGCGGAGCCTTGAACGCCGGACGCGCCGGTTGCGAGGGGGCCGCGCGGCCCGAGAGGCCCAGGCGGTGCACCTTGCCGATGACGGCGTTGCGCGTGACGCCGCCCAGTTGCTTGGCGATCTGGCTGGCCGAAAGGCCGTCCAGCCAGAGCTTCTTCAAGGTGGAAACTCGTTCGTCGGTCCAGCTCATAACCCGTCTCCGCCATCTAGACGGGGAGAGGGGCGTCCCCACGCCCTTCACCCCATATATGGTGATCAGACCGCCCCGCCGGCGGTCGTCCTACTACATATCGTAAAGAAAGCGTTAAAAGGTACAATGGGCGGTAACGACTCTGTCCACAGAAACAAGATGTTGATTCAGGCAAGCCCAAGCTTGCGGAAAGGCGCCCCAAGGCGCACATGGCCAAGCAACACAACGGGTTGAGCGTATGAGAGACATGGCCGAGAGCGTCATTCCGCCGCAGCCGCGCGACTACCACGGCTGGAATTGGTCCGGGTTCGTCACGCTGTACCAGCGTGAGATCCGCCGGTTCTGGAAGGTCGGCACCCAGACCGTCGCCGCGCCGGTGGTGACGACCCTGCTCTACATGCTGGTCTTCGTGGTCGCCGTGGGCGCCAGCCGCCCTGCCGTGGGCGGGGTCACCTTCGGCCATTTCGTGGCCCCGGGCCTGATCATGATGGCGATCCTCAACAACGCCTTCGCCAATTCCTCGTCCTCGCTGATCCAGGCCAAGATGATGGGCCTGACGCCCGACTTCCTGACCCCGCCGCTGTCGGCGCTGGAGCAGGTGCTGGGCTTCACCCTGGGCGCTGCGACGCGCGGTGTGGTGGTCGGGGCGGTCACCGCCCTGGTGATCGGCGTGCTGCCCGGCGCGGGCCTGCAGATCGCCCACCCTTGGGCCATCGTCTATTTCGCGGTCGCCGCCTCGCTGATCCTGGGCCTGGCCGGCGTGCTGGCGGGCCTGTGGGCCGAGAAGTTCGACCAGCTGGCCGCCGTGACCAATTTCCTGATCATGCCCATGACCTTCCTGTCGGGCACCTTCTACCTGGTCGACAAGCTGCCCGAGCCGTTCCGCTCGGCCAGCCACTTCAACCCGTTCTTCTATCTGATCGACGGCTTTCGCTATGGCTTCATCGGCCATGCCGACGGCTCGATCCTGATCGGGGTGATCAGCATGGGCGTGCTGACCACCGGCATGTTCCTGTGGTGCTGGCGGCTGTTCGTCACCGGTTACCGTCTGAAGAGCTGACGGCCTCTCCATCGGAAACGCGGAAATTCGTCGGTTTTTCAGCGACCTTCACAGTCCCTTGATTGACACGACGTCGTTCCACGGCGACAACCTGCGGCCTTCCGGTCCCCGCGCTCACGTGCGGGGGCTTCTTTCCTTTTAGGAGGGCCGGTCTTGAGCACCGCGACGTCGTCCAATTCCTCGCAGCACCACATCATGGGCGTCTACAACCGCGCCCCGCTGGCGTTCGAGCGAGGCCGAGGCGCGCGCCTGTTCTCGACGGATGGCGGCGAATATCTGGACTGCGTGGCCGGCATCGCCACCTGCGGCCTGGGCCACGCCCACCCGGTCCTGGTCGAGGCGCTGAAGACCCAGGGCGAGAAGCTCTGGCACGTCTCCAACATCTACACGATCCCGCAGCAGGAAGAGCTGGCCGACAAGCTGTGCGCGGCCACCTTCGCCGACGTGGTCTTCTTCACCAACTCGGGCACCGAGGCGATCGAGTGCGCCCTGAAAGCCGCCCGCCGCTATCACGTGATGAACGGCCAGGCCGACCGCATCGAGATCATCGGCTTCGACGGCTCGTTCCACGGCCGTTCGTACGCGGCGGTCAACGCCTCGGGCAACGCCGGCTATCTGGACGGCTTCGGCCCGCGCCTGCCGGGCTTCACCCAGCTGCCGTTCGGCGACTTCGACGCGCTGAAGGCGGCGATCACCGACAAGACCGCCGCCGTGATCATCGAACCGGTGCAGGGCGAGGGCGGCGCGCGTTCGCTGACCGAAGCCCAACTGCTGCAACTGCGCGAGATGACCCGCGAGGCCGGCGTCCTGCTGATCTACGACGAAGTCCAGAGCGGCATGGGCCGGACCGGCAAGCTCTTCGCCCACGAATGGGCGCCGGGCAGCGAGCCCGACATCATGTGCGTGGCCAAGGCCCTGGGCGGCGGCTTCCCGGTCGGCGCCTGCCTGGCCACCACCGAGGCGGCCAAGGGCATGACGCCCGGCACCCACGGCTCGACCTACGGCGGCAACCCGCTGGCCATGGCCGTGGGCATCGCGGCGTTCGACGCGATCAACACCGAAGAGCTGCTGGACAACGTCAAGACCGTCGCCGGCTACTTCACCCAGCAGCTGAACGGCCTGAAGGATCGCTTCCCGGACATCATCGTCGACATCCGCGGCAAGGGCCTGCTGGTCGGCATCAAGATGGTGCCGAACAACCGCGAGTTCATGGTGATGGCGCGCGATCAGAACCTGCTGATCGCGGGCGGCGGCGACAACTGCGTGCGCCTGCTGCCGCCGCTGAACCTGACCATCGAGGAAGCCAGCGAAGCGATCTCCAAGCTTGAGAAGGCTTGTGAAGTCGCCCGCGCCAAGGCCGCCGCCTAAGCACTTGAACCTGTGAAACCCCGCTCCGGCGCGCCGGAGCGGGCGTGAGGGATTTGGCCCATGACCACCCCCCGCCATTTCATCGACCTGTGGAAGCTGGACAGCGCGACCCTGCGCCTGATGCTGGACGACGCCCACGCCCGCAAGGCCGCCCGCAAGGGCTGGCCGCTGGGCAAGGTCGACGCCGACGCGCCGGCCAAGGACCGCGTGCTGTCGATGATCTTCCAGAAGAACTCGACCCGCACCCGCTTCTCGTTCGACGCGGCCATGCGCCAGCTGGGCGGATCGGCGATCATCTCGACCTCGTCGGACATGCAGCTGGGCCGCGGCGAGACCATCGAGGACACCGCCAAGGTGCTCTCCCGCATGGTCGACGCGGTGATGATCCGCGCCAACAGCCACGCCGACGTCGAACGCTTCGCCCAGGTCTCGACCGTGCCGGTGATCAACGGCCTGACCGACAAGAGCCATCCCTGCCAGATCATGGCCGACATCCTCACCATCGAGGAGCATCGCGGCCCGATCGCCGGCAAGACGATCGCCTGGGTCGGCGACGGCAACAATGTCTGCTCCAGCTTCATCCACGCCGCCCCGCTGCTGGGCTTCGAGCTGAAGATCGCCTGCCCGGCGGTCTATCACGCCGACCTGCACGACCTGGCGCGAGCCGAGGGCCTGCAAGGCAAGGTCAGCATGATGACCGACGCCAAGGCTGCCGTCGCCGGCGCCGACGTGGTGGTGGCCGACACCTGGGTCTCGATGGGCGACACCGACCATGATGAGCGCCTGGCGGCGCTGGAGCCCTACCAGGTCGACGACGCCCTGATGGACCTGGCCGCCGGCAATGGCGTGTTCCTGCACTGCCTGCCCGCTCACCGCGGCGAGGAAGTCACCGACGCGGTGCTCGATGGCCCGCGCTCGCTGGTCTGGGACGAGGCCGAGAACCGCATCCACGCTCAGAAGTCAGTGCTGGCCTGGGTGTTCGGGGCGATCGGGTAAGACTCTGCTTCCCCGCTGGGGGAGCTGTCGCGAAGCGACTGAG
>JAEXJH010000514.1 GCA_023445955.1 Pseudomonadota bacterium | reverse complement strand
GAAAGTCCGCTTGGGTCCCCGCTTTCGCGGGGATGAGCGGATCGGGGGTGGCTTACGCGTCCTTGAACCCCTTGCCCTCGGCGACCAGCCGCTCCAGCAGCGCCGACGGCTTGAAGTCGTCGCCATAGGCCGCCTGGAACTCCTTCATCTTGGCCAGGATCTTATCCAGGCCGACCACCTCGCCCCAGAACATCGGGCCGCCGCGATAGACCGGCCAGCCGTAGCCGTTGATCCAGACGATATCGATGTCGGACGCCCGGATGGCCTTGCCCTCTTCCAGGATCTTCGCGCCCTCGTTGACCATCGGGTAGAGGCAGCGCTCCAGGATCTCCTGGTCGGTGATCTCGCGGCGCTGGATCTGGCGCTTCTCGGCGAAGTCGCGGATCACCTGCTCGACCTCGGCCGAGGGCTTGGCGTTGCGGTTCTCGTCGTAGTCGTAGAAGCCCTTGCCGTTCTTCTGGCCGCGACGGTCCATCTCGCACAGCACTTCACGGACGGTCGAGGAGCTCGACTTGGTCGAATCCCAGCCGATGTCGAGACCGGCCAGATCGCTCATCGCGAACGGGCCCATCGGCAGGCCGAAGTCATAGAGCACGCGGTCGACATCCCAGGGCATGGCGCCTTCCAGGATCAGCTTCTGGGCCTCGCGCTGGCGCTGGGCCAGCATGCGGTTGCCGACGAAGCCGTGGCAGTTGCCGACCAGCACCGCGACCTTGCCGATCTTCTTGCCGATCTGCATCGAGGTGGCGATCACCGACTTGTCGGTCTTCTCGCCGCGCACGATCTCCAGCAGACGCATGACATTGGCCGGCGAGAAGAAGTGCAGGCCGATCACGCTCTCGGGCCGCGAGGTCGAGGCGGCGATCACGTCGATGTCGAGATACGAGGTGTTCGAGGCCAGGATCGCACCGGGCTTGGCGATCTTGTCCAGCTTGCCGAAGACCTCCTTCTTGATCTCCATCAGCTCGAACACCGCCTCGATGATCAGGTCGCAGTCACCTAAGTCCTCCAGGTTCATCGACGGCGTGAGCAGGCCCATGCGCTTTTCGACGTCGTCCTGGGTCAGGCGGCCCTTCTTGGCGGTGTTCTCGTAGTTCTTGCGGATGATCCCGACGCCGCGCTCCAGGTTCTCCTGTTTGGCCTCGATGATCGTCACCGGGATGCCGGCGTTGAGGAAGTTCATCGAGATGCCGCCGCCCATGGTGCCGGCGCCGATGACGCCGACCTTCTTGACCGGGATCAGCGGGGTGTCGTCCGGCACGTCCGGGATCTTGGCGGCCTGGCGCTCGGCGAAGAACACGTAGCGCTGGGCGGCCGACTGCGCGCCCGTCATCAGCTCCATGAAGAGGCGGCGCTCTTCCTTCAGGCCTTCCTCGAAGGGCAGGTTCACCGCCGCCTCGATGCACTTGATGTTGTTCTCCGGGGCCATGAAGCCGCGGAATTTCTTGGCGTTGGCCTTGCGGAAGTCGGCGAAGATCTCGGGCTTGCCACGGGCGGCCTCGACCTTGTCGTTCAGCTCGCGGACCTTGTTCAGCGGCCGGTCCTCGGCCAGCACCACGCGGGCGAAGGCGATGGCCCCGTCGCGCAGCGCGCCTTCCTCGACCAGCGAGTCGAAGAGGCCCATGGCCAGCGCCGCCTTGGCCGGCACGTGCTGGCCGCTGGTCACCATCTCCAGCGCCTTCTCGACGCCGACGATGCGCGGCAGGCGCTGGGTGCCGCCGGCGCCGGGCAGCAGGCCGATGTTCACTTCCGGCAGGCCGGCTTTCGCCGAGGGCACGGCGACGCGGTAGTGCGCGACCAGGGCCACTTCCAGGCCACCGCCCAGGGCGGTGCCGTGGATCGCCGCGACGACCGGCTTGGGCGAATTCTCGATGACCGCCTGCACGTCCTGCAGGCTGGGGCCGGTCATGGCCTTGCCGAACTCGGTGATGTCGGCGCCGGCGATGAAGGTCTTGCCTTCGCAGATCAGCACGATCGCCTGCACGGCCGGATCGGCGATGGCCGCGTCGAACGCGCCCTTCAGGCCTTCGCGGACGGCGGCCGACAGCGCGTTGACCGGCGGCGAGTTCAGCGTGACGACGCCGATGTCGCCTTCGACGGAAAGATCGGTGACGGCGTTGATCGCGGCCATGGCGTTTCGACCCCTGATTTCTTGTTTGAACGGTTGTTTGAAGTAGCCTGCACGCTCAGGCGAAGATGTCCAGACCTCCGTGGCGGCGCCTGTTTTCGCAGCGCTCGGAGATTGGGCGCCGTTGACGGATTTCATCGCATACTACAAATTCGAAACTACAGTTTCAGCCGAGATCATCCGTGGGGGTGGATACGGCGCCGAGGGGCTGCTCGGCGCCGTATTTACCTGAAATCCAGAGAGAATGGTCCGCGCTGGGGAGGGCGTTCGCGGGAAGTCATGGGCTTTGGACGCGGCTTGCACGCGTTCTGACGTTTCGAAGTCGGTGAGTTTCGCGAGCGTGGCGTATTGCTCGCAATGCGTCGGACTTTGGTAAAGCGCAACTCGGCGCGGGAGCCGCCTCCCGCGCCGTTTTCTTTGCGTCCTACCCCGCCGCCTCCGTAAAGCTCGAATACACCAACGTCCGCAGCTCCCGCCGGATCGGGTACGAGGTCGACGGCATCAGCTGGGTCATGAACACCACCGCCAGGTCCTCGACCGGGTCGATCCAGAACGCCGTCGAAGCCATGCCGCCCCAGAAGTATTCACCCAGCGAGCCCAGGTTCTTGGTCCGGGCCTGGTCGATGGTCATGGCGAAGCCGAGGCCAAAGCCCAGCCCTTCGAACACCGCCTCGCTGAACAGCGACTTGGACGCCTGGACCAGCTCCTGGCCGCCCGGCAGGTGGTTCATGGTCATCAGCTTGATGGTCTTGGGGCTGAGCAGGCGCACGCCGTCCAGCTCGCCGCCGTTCAGCAGCATTCGGCAGAAGCGCATGTAGTCGTCGGCGGTCGAAACCAGGCCGCCGCCGCCGGACTTCACGGACGGATCCTGGAGGAAGCGGCTCTTCTGCGGATCGTCCTGCAGCACCACCCGACCCGACGGCGTCAGGGCGTAGCAGGCGGTGAAGCGCGCCTTCTGGCTGTCGGGCACGAAGAAGCCGGTGTCGGGCATCTTCAGCGGATCGAAGATCTTGGTCTTCAGATAGACGTCGAACGGCATGCCCGAGATCTTCTCGACCAGATAGCCCAGCACGTCGGTCGAGACCGAGTAGTTCCAGGCGTTGCCCGGCGAGAACTCCAGCGGCACGGTCCCCAGGGTCTCGACGAAGGCCGCCAGGCCGCCCTCGCTGTCGACGCCGTCCAGCTTCAGCTTGCGATAGGCCGCGTCGACATTGGTGCGCTGCTGGAAGCCGTAGGTCAGGCCCGAGGTGTGGCGAAGCAGGTCGATGGTGCGCATCGGCTCGGCGGTGCGCGTCGACTGGAACGCCCCCTCGACCCCGGCGGCGAAGACGCCGAGGTCCCGCCACGACGGGATGAAGCGGTGCACCGGGTCGTCCAGCGACACCAGGCCGTCCTCGACCAGCATCATGAAGGCCACGCTCGTGACCGGCTTGGTCATCGAGTAGATGCGAAACAGGCTGTCAGCCTGCAGCGGTTTCGCGCGCTCGACATCGGCGCTGCCCAGCACCGACGTATAGGCCAGCTGACCCCGTCGCCAGACTTGCGTGAGCGCGCAGGGCAGTTTTCCGGTGTCGATATACTTGGACTGGATGAAGCTATCGATGCGCTTCAGTCGATCACTCGACATTCCCACGGCTTCTGGCGTGCTCAAACTTCTGGCCTCCCCTTGCGACCTTTTATGGTCGTGCTTGCGTACCGTTGGATCGAAATCGAAGACGAGGCCTTTTGCCGCAACGTAAACTTTACCCGATCCTGCGATATCGATTGAAAACGAGGAAACGGGGATGGGCAAGGTCTTGGACGCCGAGGCAGCCTCCAGAATTGAAGCCGCGGCCGCCGACTGGTTCTTCCAGAGCAGCCTGGACATGTTCGTCGTGCTGCAGAACGACGGCGTTATCCGCGTCAATCCGGCCTGGACCAGACTGACCGGCTGGACGGCCGAGGAGACGTTCGGCCGCCCGATCCGCGACTTCTTCCACCTGCACGACGCCGAGGTGATCCACGGCATCGCCGCGGCCCTGCGCACGGTCGGCCACGGCCGCGCCGAGCACCGCCTGGCCCGCAAGGGCGGCGGCTGGCTGTGGGTGCGCTCGCAGTCCAAGGTGCTGGAGGACGACGGCCTGCTGATTGTCTTCCAGGACCACAGCGAGGAGCGCGCCCGCGAGATCGCCCGCCACCAGGCCGAGCGCTCCAACGAGCTGATCCGCACCGAGGCCGGCGTCTATGTCTGGCGCTTCAACCCGCGCAAGGGCGTCTACGTCTTCGATCAGGACATTCCGACGCCCAGTTCGCCCAAGGGTGGGGCGCGGACCATGACGGTCGTCGAGATGACGATGTCGATTCACGCCGACGACCGCGAACGGGTCTGGGAGGCCTTCACCCACACCCTGCGCACCGGCGAGCACCGGGTGATCGACTACCGCTACCTCGATCCCGCCAACAACCAATGGGCCCACATGCACTGCGGCTGGCGCGGCGTGCGCGGCTCCAGCCCCGACGCCTGGGACGTGATCGGCATCAGCCAGAACGTCACCGAGCTGGTCGAGGCCCGCGACGCCGCCCTGGGCGCGGCCGAGGCCAAGAGCCAGTTCCTGGCCAATATGAGCCACGAGATCCGCACGCCGATGAACGGCGTGCTGGGCGTGCTGCACCTCCTGAAGAACGAGAAGCTGACCGACGACGGCCGCCGCCTGCTGAACGAGGCCCTGGGCTGCGGCGAGATGCTGTCGGAGCTGCTGAACGACATCATCGACTTCTCGAAGATCGAGGCCGGCAAGCTGGAGCTGGGCGCGGAGCCGGTCGAGCCGGCCGAGCTGCTGGCCGGGGTCGCCGACATGCTGCGGCCGCAGGCGGAGGCCAAGGGCCTCTACCTGCGCGTCGAGGCGCCCGGTGATCTGGGCTGGGCGGCCACCGACCCGCTGCGCCTGCGCCAGGCGCTGTTCAACCTGCTGGGCAACGCGGTGAAGTTCACCCTGGAGGGCGGCGTCGTGGCGCGGCTCTCGGGCAAGCGGACGGGCGATCGGGTCCGCCTGCGCTTTGCGATCACCGACACCGGCGTCGGCATCGGCGAGGAAGCCGGCAAGCAGCTGTTCGAGCGCTTCCGCCAGGGCGACGGCTCCACCACCCGGCGCTTCGGCGGCTCGGGCCTGGGCCTGGCCATCTGCCGGCGCCTGGCGGAAATGATGGGCGGCGAGGTCGGCTTCGAGAGCGAACTGGGCAAGGGCTCCACCTTCTGGCTGGAGGTCGAGGCCGACGCCTGCGCCGCGCCGGATGCCCACGCCGACGAGCCCGACGCTCCGCTGTTCGACGGCCTGCGCGTGCTGCTGGTCGAGGACAATGCGACGAACCGCCTGATCGCCAGCCGCATGCTGGAGGCGATGGGCGCGCGGGTCACCACCGCCGACGACGGCGTCCAGGGCGTGGCCGCCGCGCGCGAAGGCTTCGACCTGATCCTGATGGACATCCAGATGCCGGTGATGGACGGCGTCGAGGCCACGCAGCGCATCCGCGCCCTGCCCGGCCCCGCGGGCTCCGCGCCGATCCTGGCCATGACCGCCAACGCCCTGGCCCACCAGCAGGCCGGCTATCTGGCCGCCGGCATGGACGGGGCGATCGCCAAGCCGCTGTCGCCGCTGGCCCTGACCCAGGCCATCGTCCGCGCCCTGACGACCGAACCACCGACGGTGCTGAAGGCCTCTTAAGCAGCGGGTTGCCGTCGCCGGCGTGATGCGCTTGGTTGCGGGCTCCCTTAGCGAGAGGCGCCGATGGCCCTGTTGATCCTGAGTGTCGTCGGCAGCGACCGGCCCGGCCTGACCCAAGCCATCGCCAGCGCGGTGCTGTCGGCCGGCGGCAACTGGCTGGAAAGCCATCTCAGCCAGCTGGGCGGGCTCTATGTCGGCT
>JAEXJH010000513.1 GCA_023445955.1 Pseudomonadota bacterium | reverse complement strand
GCCTCCGCCGCCGCCGCCCGAACCGCTGCCGATGGCCGTGTTCGACGACGAGGACGAAGAGCCGCCGACCGATCGCCGCCGCCTGCGCCTGACGCCGACCGCGACCGACCAGGAGTTCCGCTCGGTGTTCGAGCAGGCCTCGGCCCGCAAGCAAACCCCGGCCCAACAGGCGTCCGAGCCTGACGGCGAGGGCGGCTGGAGCTGGCGCAACCTGTTGGCCGGCATCGAGAACAGCTCGCCGGGCGACGCCGCCCTGGGCGAGAAGCTGGCGGCCGAGATCACGGCCATGGGCATCGACCCGCATGCCCTGCTGCCGCGGGGCCGGATCGACGAGATCGCTGCGGCCTTGCAGACCGGCGACGCCGGCGGCGGCCGCGAGGTGGTCAAGCGCCTGGCGCCGGCCGCCATCCGCCGTCTGGTCCGCCGCCTGTTCTCGGACGCGACGCTGAAGGGCAATACCGAGCGCTTCCTCAAGCGCTATGCCGGCATGATCGAGGAGGCCGCGGGCCAGGACCGCGAGGGCTTCCTGCTGGCGGCGCTGCTGTCGTCGGACGCCGGCCGGGCCTATCTGCTGCTCGACGCGGCCAGCGGCGATCTCGGCTGAGCTTTTAGGTGAAGCGCGCCTTCGACTTCCTGGCGGCGGCGATCGGCCTGATCGTGCTGACCCTGCCGCTCGCCGTGCTGTGGGCGGTGGTGCGCCTGACCTCGCCCGGTCCGGGCCTCTACTGGTCGCAGCGAGTGGGTAAGGGCTCGGCGCTGTTTCCGATGCCCAAGTTCCGGACCATGCGGATCGACACGCCCGAGGTCGCCACGCACCTGCTGGAGAACCCCGACCGCTGGCTGACGCCGGTCGGGCCGCTGATGCGCAAGCTCAGCCTCGACGAGCTGCCGCAGCTATGGAGCGTGCTGGTCGGCCATATGAGCTTGGTCGGGCCGAGGCCGGCGTTGTTCAATCAGGACGATTTGATCGCGGCTCGCCAAGCCGCCGGCGTCGACGTGCTGCGCCCGGGTGTCACAGGCTGGGCGCAGATCAATGGCCGCGACGAACTGGCCATTCCGGACAAGGTGGCGCTGGACGCCGAATACCTGGCCCGCCGCTCGTTCCGGTTCGATCTCGAGATCATGGTCAGCACCGTCGTGCCGGTGCTGACCGCCAAGGGCGTGACCCGTTAGCCGAGGTTGGCGTAGGCCTTCTCGATCGCACTCACGAACGTCGGATTGCTCGTCAGCGCCGCCGGGAACACCGTATCCAGCGCCAGGAAAGCCGCGACGTCGGTCTTGGCGTCGCCGGTGACGCCCACGCCGATCTCGGTCAGCTTGTCGGCCAGCGGGTCGGTGATCGCCTCGCCGGTCTTGGCGCGCAGAGCAATGAAGCGCATCCAGGCCGCCAGCGGGATGGCCAGGCGCTCGATCGAGCGGCCGGCTTCCAGGGTTTCCGTCAGCGTGCCCAGGATGCGGAAGGGCAGCTTGGCCGAGCCGTCCCAGGCGATCTGCGCCAGGTAGTGGCGGATCTCGGGGTTGCGGAAGCGGGCCAGGATGGCCTCCGCGTAGTCGGCGAGGTCCAGGCCGCGCGGCGCCGTCAGGGTCGGGATGATGTCCTTGGCCATCAGGTCGCGGGCCAGGGCTTCCAGAACCGGGTCGCTGACCGCCTCGAACACCGTCTCGTGGCCGCGCAGGATGCCGGCATAGGCCAGGGTCGAGTGGACGCCGTTCAGCAGGCGCAGCTTGGCGCGCTCGAAGCCGCGCACGTCGTCGGTCAGGATGACGCCGACGCTGGCCAGGTCCGGCGCGTCGCTCGGCAGGACGTCCTCGACGACCCACTGGGTGAAGGCCTCGCGCTGGATCGGCCAGGCGTCTTCCAGACCCGTGGCCGTCAGAACGCGCTCACGCAGAGCGTCGTCGGTGGCCGGGGTGATGCTGTCGACCATGGTGCGCGGGAAGCTGCCATTGGCCTCGATCCAGGCGGCCAAGTCGGCGTCGACCTTGGCGGCGAAGGCCACCACGGCCGCCTTCAGGCGCCAGCCGTTGTCGGCGAGGTTGTCACAGGCCACGACGGCGTAGGGCGACAGGCCGGCGGTAAAGCGACGGCGCAAACCCTCGACGATGTAGCCGACGGCGCTCTTGGGTTCGCGCGGATGGGCCAGGTCGTGGACGATGTCGGGGTGCTTCTCGTCGAGGCCGCCCTCGGCCGACAGGGTGTAGCCCTTCTCGGTCACGGTCAGGGTGACGATGCGGGTGGTGGGGGCGGCAAGGCGGGCGAAGACCGACGGCGGATCTTCCGGCGCGACCAGCACCTCGACGATCGAGCCGACGATCCGGAACGTGGTCTCGGCGTCCAGCTGGGCCAGGGTGTAGAGGCCGTCCTGCGGCTCCAGGGCGTCGCGGACGCCGGGGCTCTTCAGCGAGACGGCGCAGATCCCCCAGCGCGGATCATTGGCCAGCAGCTGGTCGAAATAGAAGGCCTGGTGGGCGCGGTGGAAGGCGCCGGGGCCGAAGTGGACGACGCCGACCTGCACCTTGTCGCGGTCATAGGCGGGCAGCGCAACGCCCGGGATCGCGCCCGGATAGCTGGTCGCGCTCAGACGCAGGGCGGGGGAGGTCGCGGGAGAAGCCGTCACGGATGCAAGCCTAGGGTTTGGGAGCGAACGAAGCGGAGCTTAGATGCAGTAGTCTGACAACCAAGGTCAATTGGCATGACCACTAAAGGGTCACGCCCGACTTCCAGATGGCGATCTCGCGTTCGCCATTGAGCTCGGCCTTGGTTTCTTTGCCAGACGCGGTGTCGACCACAAGGTCCATCAGCCGGTCGGCGGCGTCGTCCATCGACACGCCCTCCAACACCTGGCCGGCGTCGAAGTCGATCCAGCCGGGCTTGCGCTGGGCCAGGCCGGAGTTGGAGGCGATCTTCAGGGTCGGGGCGGGGAAGCCCAGCGGCGTGCCGCGGCCGGTGGTGAACAGGATGACCGTCGCGCCGGCGGCGGTCAGGGCCGTCGAGGACACCGCGTCATTGCCCGGCGCCTCCAGGAAGGTCAGGCCGTGCGGGCCGACCCGCTCGCCGTAACGCAGCACCTCGACCAGTTGCGCTCGGCCGCCTTTCTGCACCGCGCCGAGGGACTTCTCCTCCAGCGTGGTGATGCCGCCGGCGATGTTGCCGGGCGAGGGGTTCTCGTAGATCGGCTGGTTGTTGTCGATGAAGTAGCGCTTGAAATCGTCGATCACCGCGACAGCCTGGTCGAAAATCTCGCGGCTGGCGGCGCGCTGCAGCAGCACGTTCTCGGCCCCGAAGACCTCCGGGATCTCGGTCAGGACGGGCGTGCCGCCAGCGTCGGCGACCTTGTCGGCGATACGGCCGACCAGCGGGTTCGCGGTGACGCCCGAAAAGCCGTCCGAGCCGCCGCACTTGAGACCGACGACCAGTTCGGAGACCGGGATCGGCTCGCGACGGTCGCGTTCGGCGATCTCGACCAGCGCCTCGACGGCGGCCAGGCCGTCCTCCATCTCGTCCTCGACCATCTGGGTCGTGAAGCTCTTCAGGCGGTCGCGGTCGATGTCCGGCGCGCTCTCCAGCAGGGCCTTCAGCTGGTTGTTCTCGCAGCCCAGGCCCAGGATCAGCACGCCGCCGGCGTTGGGGTGGGCGGCCAGGCCCGCGATCAGGCTGCGGGTGTGGGTCAGGTCGTCGCCCAGCTGCGCGCAGCCGAACGGGTGGGGGAAGGCGTAGATGCCGTCGACGCGGCCGGCGAAACGGGCATTGGCCTTCTCGGCGATGCGGCGGGCTGTGTTGGCCACGCAGCCGACGGTGCACAGCACCCAGATCTCGTTGCGGGTGCCGGCCCGGCCGTTCTTGCGGCGATAGCCGTCGAAGGTGCGGGGCAGGGGCTCGGCGTGTGGCTCCGGCGCGGTCGGGGCGAAGCTGTAGCCCTCGACGCCTTCCAGCCGGGTCTCGACATTGTGGACGTGCACATGGTCGCCGATGGCGATGTCGGTCGTGGCCCGGCCGATCGGCCAGCCGTACTTCAGAACGTCGGCGCCAGCCTTGGCGGCCTGGATGGCGATCTTGTGGCCCTTGGGGATGTCGGCGCGGGCGGTGATCGCCTGGCCGTGCAGGTCCAGGACCTCGCCCGCCGCGATGTCGCGCAGGGCGGTGGCCACGTGGTCGCGCGGGTCGACGGGGTGGATCGATTCGCGGGGCGCCAGGGTCGTTTCAGTCATGTTCGTCGTCGCCGCCGAGTTTCGTGTCGTCTATTTGTGCGTCTAGTGACATGGTAACCGGTGTCAGTCACCCCACAAGCGGACGTTTCGTCCTAGGTTGGCGGTGCTGGCGCGGCTAGAGTATGACAAAAGAAAACGCTGTAAGCTGCTTGGAAACGCCGTGAACTCTTCGAAGACGCCTTCCTCGTCCCCGGAAGCCTCTGCTGAGGGGGAGAGCGGCGTAGAGGGCGGCCGCAAGCGGGCCACGATCAACGACATCGCTCGCCTGGCCGGGGTGTCGAAGAAAACCGTCTCCCGCGTCATCAACCAGTCTCCCTTCGTCCGCGACGAGACCCGCGAGCGCATCGAGGCGGTGATCGCCGAGTGGGGCTACGCGCCCGATCCGCAGGCCCGGGGCCTGGCGTTCCGCCGCTCGTTCCTGATCGGCATGATCTACGACAACCCCAATCCGCAATACGTCGTGAACATGCAGCTGGGCCTGCTGGACGGCATGCGCGGCTCGGGCTTCGAACTGGTCGTCCACCCGTGTAACCGCGCCAGCCCGACCTTCCTCCAGGATATCCGTTCGTTCGTGGAGCGCCAGAAACTGTTCGGCGTGGTGCTGCCGCCGTCGGTGTCGGAAGACGATCGCGTCGCCAAACTGCTGAACGAGATCGGCTGCTCGTACATCCGCATCGCCTCGGTCGAGCTGGACAAGCCCGAGCACATGATCGTCGGCCACGACCGCATGGGCGCGGCCGAGGCCGCCCGCCACATCGTCGGCCTGGGCCACCGCAACATCGCCTTCATCTCCGGCCCCGACACCTTCCGCTCGTCGCACGAGCGGCGAGGGGGCTTTGAGGACGGTCTGGCCGAGGCCGGGCTCAAGCTGGGCGAGGGCGACATCGTCCAGGGCGCCTACACCTTCGAGTCCGGCGTGGCCTGCGGCGACACCCTGCTGGCCAAGACCCCGCGCCCGACCGCCATTTTCTGCGGCAACGACGAAATGGCCGCCGGCGTCCTGCAGTCGGCCCGCAAGGCCGGCCTTTCTGTGCCCGGCGACCTGACCGTGGTAGGCTTCGACGACTTCCAGATCGCCCAGGCGGTCTGGCCGCCCCTGACCACGATCCACACGCCGACCCGTGAGATCGGCAAGATGGCCGCCGAGAAGCTGATCGGCGTCGAGCGACGTGAACCGCGCGACGCGACCAAGACCGAGCCGAGCCTGGTGGTGCGCGAGTCCTCGGGTCCGGTTCCGACCTGACAGTTCGCTGCCGCCCCCGGCTTGCATCGAATTCTGACACCGGTTACCAAGCGGGCCGAAGCGGTCACCCGTGAAGCCGCCGGTCACACAGGGAGCAGACGTCCAGCCATGCCCAGGCCTCTGAATTTCCACGACGATCGGCTGTTTCCGTCGGACACGACGACGCGATCCTATGCGCGCGGCCTGTACGCGCTGGTCAAGGACCTGCCGATCATCAGCCCGCACGGGCACACCGATCCCAGCTGGTTCGCCACCAACGAGCCGTTCCAGGACGCCACCGACCTGCTGCTAGCCCCGGACCACTATCTGTACCGGATGCTCTACAGCCAGGGCATCAGCCTGGACGCCCTGAAGGTGCGGTCTAAGGCGGGCGTTCCGGCGACCGATCCGCGCGCGGCTTGGAAGCTGTTTGCGTCGAACTTCCACCTCTTCCGCGGCACGCCGTCGTGGATCTGGCTGAACCACGTGTTCAGCAAGGTGTTCGGCTTCACCGAGTTCCTCGACGCCTCGAACGCCGACGACTATTTCGATCGCATCAACGAAGCCCTGGCCACCGACGCCTTCCGTCCGCGCGCCCTGTTCGACCGCTTCAACATCGAGACCCTGGCCACCACCGAGGGCCCGCACGAGAACCTGAAGCATCACGCGGCCATCCGTGAGAGCGGGTGGGGCGGTCACGTCATCACGGCCTATCGCCCCGACGCGGTCATCGACTTCGAGGACGAACGCAGCCCGCGCGCCTTCGAACGCTTCGCCGAGACCTCGGGCCAGGACGTCTACAGCTGGAAGAGCTACCTGGAAGCGCACCGTCTGCGCCGGGCCGCCTTCATCGACGCTGGCGCGACCTCGTCGGACCACGGCCACCCGACCGCGGCCACCGCCGACCTGTCGGACGTCGAGGCTGAGGCGCTGTTCCAGAGCCTGGTGAAGGGCGACGTGACGCCCGAGAAGGCTGAACTGTTCCGCGCCCAGATGCTGACCGAAATGGCCAAGATGAGCCTGGACGACGGGCTGGTCATGCAAATCCACCCCGGCTCGCACCGCAACCACAATGCGGGCCTGCTGGCCTCGCACGGTCGCGACAAGGGCGCCGACATCCCGATGCGCACCGAGTACGTCTCGGCGCTGAAGCCGCTGCTGGGCCGCCTGGGCAATGACCCGCGCCTGTCGGTGATCCTGTTCACCCTGGACGAGACCGTCTACAGCCGCGAACTGGCCCCGCTGGCCGGCCACTATCCGGTGCTGAAGCTGGGTCCGTCCTGGTGGTTCCATGACAGCCCGGAAGGCATGATGCGCTTCCGCGAGCAGGTCACCGAGACCGCCGGCTTCTACAACACCGTCGGCTTCAACGACGACACCCGCGCCTTCCTGTCGATCCCGGCCCGCCACGACGTGGCGCGTCGCGTCGACAGCGCCTTCCTCGCCCGCATGGTCGCCGAGCACCGGATGGACCTGGTCGAGGCCGAGGAGCTGATCGTCGATCTGACGTACAACCTGCCTAAGAAGGCCTACAAGCTCGATCAGCGTCCGGACTGGGCTCGCCCGACCACGCTGCGCGCCGCCGCCGAATAAGAACACCCTTCCGGAGACTTCCCGATGTTCGCCAAGACCTACCACGCCACCCATCCGGACATGATGTTCGCGGTCAGCAATGACGACCTGCGCGATCGTTACCTGATGCAGGGCCTGTTCCAGGACGGCCAGGTCGTCCTGACCTACAACCACGCCGAACGCTTCGTCGTCGGCGGCGTTGTCGCCACCTCGGCCGTCAAGCTGCCCGACCAGACCGAGCCCGCCTCGGCCGCCGGCCACCCGTTCCTGGAGCGCCGCGAGCTGGGCCTGATCAACGTCGGTGAAACCACCGGCAAGGTCACCGTCGACGGCGTCGCCTACGAGATCGTTCCGCGTGACGGCCTGTACGTCACCATGGGCGCCAAGGACGTGGTGTTCGAAGGCCTGAACGGCGAAGCCGCGCGCTTCTACCTGGTCAGCCTGCCGGCCCACGCCGCGTTCGAGACCAAGAAGCTGGCCTTCGCCGACGCCGTCGCCCTGGAGCGCGGCGCGCTGGAAACCAGCAACGAGCGCACGATCTACCAGTACATCGTCCCGACGACCTGCAAGTCGGCTCAGCTGCTGCTGGGCATGACCGTGCTGAAGCCGGGCAGCGTCTGGAACACCATGCCGCCCCACCTGCACGACCGTCGCTCGGAAGCCTATTTCTACTTCGGTCTGGGCGAGAACGACCGCGTGTTCCACTACATGGGCGAGCCGGACGAGATGCGTCACATCGTGATCGCCAACGAGGAAGCCGTCATGAGCCCGCCGTGGTCGATCCACATGGGCTCGGGCACCGCCAACTACACCTTCATCTGGGCGATGGGCGGTGAGAACCTCGACTACACCGACATGAACGTGCTGGACATCTGCCAGCTGAAGTAGGGGCGAAAGCCCAAGCGCTCCTGGGTCATCCCGGCCGGAGCGCTGCGTAGATCCGGGGCCGCCGCGCCCAAAC
>JAEXJH010000512.1 GCA_023445955.1 Pseudomonadota bacterium | reverse complement strand
GCTGGCGGCCGGCGCCGATGTCGATGTCCGCGAGCGGCGCTGGGGCGGCACGCCGCTGAGCTGGTCGGTGGTGCTGGACAAGCCGCACCTGGCCGCCCGGCTGGCGCCCATCAGCCACGACGTCCGCGCCCTAGCCAGTCACGGCCAACTGGAGCGCCTGGCCGCCGTGCTCGATACCGAGCCGGGCCTTGTCGACAAGGTGATGCCGGGCGACTCGCCAACGCCCCTCTTCTGCCTGCCCGACGACGAGGACGACGCCGTGGCCGTCGCCCGCCTGCTGCTGGCGCGCGGCGCGGATCCAAAACGGCGCAACGACAAGGGCGACACCGCCGCCGACGCCGCCCGCAAGCGCGGACTGGACGAGGCGGCGGAGGTGCTGAGCTAGGCCACCGTCTTGAACGGCGCCGTCACCGGTTCGGGCGGCGGCGCCGGACAGTTCTGGGCCAGGAACTGGCCGTGGCTGGGCAGGCCCGCGACCTGGGCCGCCAGGACCGGCTTGGACTGGTCCAGAGTCTGGGCGATGACCTCGTAGGGCACGCGGTCGGCCAGTTGCTGATAGCGCTGCGGGCGCACGCCCATGCCCTCCATCACCGACTGCCAGGACGGGTTGCGGAACATCTCGTCGACGCCCTCGCGCAGCACGCCGTGGGCCTTGAAGAGCTCCATGCGGGCCTTCAGGGTTTCGGGGATCGGCGCGTGGCGGACGTCGCGCCAGAACGGCGTGTCGTCGCGCTGGGTCGTGCAGTAGTGCAGCACGATGAAGTCGCGGATTTCCTCGTAGTCCGCCGTCATGCGCCGGTTGTACTCGGCCGCCAGCGCCGGGCTGAAGTCGCGGTCGGGGAAGAACCGCAGTAGGAAGTCCATGCCGCGATAGATCAGGTGCAGCGCCGTCGACTCCAGCGGCTCGATGAAGCCGCCGGCCAAGCCCACGGCCACCACGTTCTTCTCCCACAGACGCTGGCGCATGCCGGTCTTGAAGGGGATGAACATCGGCTCCATCAGCATCGGGCCCTGGACGTTCTTGACCAAGGTGGCGCGGGCCTCGTCGTCGCTGAGATGCCTGGAGCTGAACACATAGCCGTTGCCGGCTCGGTGCTGCAGGGGGATGCGCCAGCGCCAGCCGGCGTCCTCGGCGCTGGCCAGGGTGTAAGGGTGCGGGTCGCCGACATTCTGGGTCTGCACCACCACAGCGCGGTCGCACAGCAGCACGTCGGACCAGTCGTTGAACGGCACGTCCAGGGTCTTGCCGATCAACAGGGCGCGGAAGCCCGAGCAGTCGATGAAGAGATCGCCCTCAACCTCGTGACCGTTCTTCATGATCACCTTGTCGACGGAGCCGTCGGGATGGGTGACCACGTCGGTGACGATGCCCTCGGTGCGCTTGACGCCCCGCGTCTCGGCAAAGTTGCGCAGGTATTTGGCGATCAGGCGCGCATCGATGTGCAGGGCGTAGCTGGCCCCGGCGATCAGGGTGCGCTGGGCCTTGAACGGCAGCATGAACTTCCACTGGTCGGCCATCACCGTGCCAGGCGCGAAGTCCTGCAGCTCCGAAGGATGGCCGTTGGCCTTGGCCCGCAGCCAGCACTGGTAGAATTCCTGCGGGCCGATCGGACCGCCGATGGCGCCGAACGGGTGGTAGTAGTGCTGGTCCTTCTGCTTCCAGTCTTCGAAGCGGATGCCCAGCTTGAAGCTGGCCTGGGTGGCCTGGATGAACTCGCGCTCGTCGATGCCGAGGCTGGCGATCAGCTGCAGGAACGGCGGGATGGTGGACTCGCCGACGCCGATCGTGCCGATCTCCTCGCTCTCGATCAGCTCGACCTGGCAGCCGCCGTCCTGGAAGTAGTGGGCCAGCATCGCCGCCGAGATCCAGCCGGCCGAGCCGCCGCCGACGATGACGATCTTCTTGATAGCGTTGGGATTGGTCGTGGTCATTGGGCAGCCATCGGAACGGAGCGGCAGTATTGGTCGAGGAAGGCCCCGTGCGGCGGCGCGTTGGCCACCACCTCGCGGACGGCCTTGCGCATCTCGGCCAGCGGCGCGCTGAGGGTCTTGGGATCGATGCCGTCCAGCGACGGATCGACGGTTTCAGGCAGCAGCTCGAAGCCGGCATAGATCGCCATCCAGCTGGGCGGGGCGAACATCTCCCAGCGGTAGCGCACGAAGTGGCCGCGCTGGGTGAAGAGATCGATCTTGCGCTGCAGGCTCTCGGGCAGGGTCACGGCGTTGCAGTCGCGCCAGAACGCCGTGTCGCCCCGCTTGTTGGCCCAGTAGTGCAGGATGATGAAGTCGCGCACGCGCTCCATCTCGCGCCTGGACCAGTCGTTGAACTCGTCGACGACCTCGGGCGCGAAGTCCTTGTCGGGGAACAGCGCCTTGATCTTCTCGATGCCCGTCTCGATCAGGGCGATCGAGGTGCTTTCCAGCGGCTCCAGGAAGCCTGACGCCAGGCCCAGAGCGATGACGTTCTTGTTCCACATCTGCTTGCGGCGGCCGGGGTTGAAGCGGATCTGGCGCGGCTCGAACAGCAGAGGATCGGGGATCGCCGCCTTCAGCTCGGCCAGGGCGTCCTCGTCGCTGATGTGGCGCGAGGAATAGACATAGCCGTTGCCGTAGCGGTGCTGCAGCGGGATGCGCCAGCGCCAGCCGGCGCTGTGGGCGGTGACGTCCGTGTAGGGCATCGGATCGCCGACGCCTTCGCTCTGCACCGCATAGGCGCGGTCGCAGAACAGCACGTCGTTCCAGTGCTCGTAGCCGGTCTGCAGCGCCTCCTCGATCAGCAGGCCCCGGAAGCCCGAGCAGTCGATGAAGAGGTCGCCTTCCAGCGTCTCTCCGGTGGCCAGATCCAGCGAGGCGACGAAGCCGTCCTCGGGGCGCAGGTTGACCTTGGTGATCTTGGCGTCGAGGCGGCGCACGCCGTTGTCCTCGGCCACCCGCCGCATCAGCAGGGCGAATAGGGTCGCATCGAAGTGCAGGGCCCAGTCGAACACCGACAGGGTCGAGGTCGGATTGCGCGACGGCGCCATGAACTTGCCGGCCTGCGCCAACGACGCGCCCAGCGAATAGTCGGCGATGTCGGTCGGCTCGCCGGCGTGGGCCAGCTTGCGCCAATAGTGGTGAAACGGCACGCCGCGCAGGTCCTGGCCGAAGTGGCCGAACGGATGGATGAACGACTGGCCCTCGCGGACCCAGCCGTTGAAGCGGATGCCCAGTTTGCAGGTCGCCTGGGTGGCCTTCATCACCTCGATGTCGGTCAGGCCCAGCTGGTTGTAGAAGCTGCGGATGGTCGGGATGGTCGCTTCGCCCACGCCGATCGTGCCGATCTCGGAGCTTTCGACGAGGGTGATCTCCAGCGGGCCGCCCTGGAAGTGCCGGCGCAGCGCGGCCGCGGCCATCCAGCCGGCCGTGCCGCCGCCGACGATCACGAGCTTGCGGATTCGATTGTCCTGCATGCCTCGACTCCCCTTGAACTTACTCTCCGGCGTCTTCGTCCGG
>JAEXJH010000511.1 GCA_023445955.1 Pseudomonadota bacterium | reverse complement strand
CTTCAGCAGGCGCGGATCGATGTCGCCGCGGCTGGCGACGCCCAGGCCGCGCACGGCGTGAGCGTCGAACAGCGACCGCAGGCCGGCCTCATAGGGCGGCGGCAAGGCCGGCCCCAACGGGTCGTTGATCAGGACGAGGTCCAGATAGTCCAGCGACAACCCCTCGAAGGCCGAGGTCAGCAAGCCGTCCACCGCCTGCTGGCCCAGGGTCGCCGCGTCGCCGCGCACCCGCCAGGTCAGGAACAGCAGTCGCCGCTCGACGCTGGCGAAGGCCTCGGACGCTCCCTTCAGCAGGTCGGGGGAGTCACCCTCGACCTGGAAGCTGTTGATGCCGTTCTCCAAGGCCGTGAAGATCAGGGCGCGCCAGTCGCTGGCCCGGAGGCGCGAGCCATCGGCCAGGCGCAAGGTGAGCGCCGAAATCGCCATGCCCGTGGATCCGAAGGGACGATAGCGCACCGGGGCTCCTTATTCGACCGGAGCCGCGGTTTCGAGGGCCAGGGCGTGCAGCGTGCCGCCCAGGACGTCGGCCAGGGCCTTGTTGACCAGCTGGTGCTGGCGCACGCGCGGCAGGCCCTTGAAGGCGGGCGAGACAATGCGGGCCTTCCAGTGGTCGTTGTCGCCGGCCAGGTCGGTCAGCACGATCTCGGAATCCGGGAAGGCCGTGGTGAGGCGGGCCTCAAGCTCGGCGTGGGACATGGGCACTGGGGAGACTCCGGTCTCTGGAGGGTCTATGTGGCCGAGATTCCTTAAGAACGCGCCTAAGCTGACAGCGTTGGTCAGAAGGGTCCACGGCGATATGACCGAGATTTAATTGAATTCGCCGCGTCGCGCACGGCATGTAGGCGCCATGACCCGTCTTTCCGCTCTGATCGCCGCCGCGATCCTCTCCGCCGCTGTCGCCACGCCGGCCTTTGCAGGCCCCGGGGACAAGGCCATCGACGACATCCGCACCCTGTCGGCCGACGACATGCAGGGCCGCGCGCCCGGCACGCCCGGCTCGGAGAAGGCGCGGGCCTACATCCTGTCGCGCTTCAAGGAGATCGGCCTTTCGCCGGTCGGCGCTGCGTTCGAGCAGCCTTTCGAGTTCTCCAAGCGCGACGGAACCAAGCTGCAGGGGATCAACCTGGTGGCCCGCATCAAGGGCGCCAAGCCGGGCAAGGCGATGGTGGTCTCGGCCCATTACGACCACCTGGGCGTCCGCAACGGCGAGATCTACAACGGCGCCGACGACAACGCTTCGGGCGTGGCGGGCCTGCTGGCCGTCGCCGAGGCCTTCAAGGCCAAGCGCCCCAAGCATGACGTGATCTTCGCGGTGGTCGACGCCGAGGAGAGCGGCCTGCGCGGCGCCAAGGCCTTCGCCGCCGCCCCGCCCGTGCCGCTGGAAACGATCGCTCTGGACGTCAATTTCGACATGCTGAGCAAGAACCCCAAGAACGAGCTCTATGTGTCGGGCGCTTCGCCGTTCCCGTTCCTGAAGCCGATCCTGGTCAAGGTCGCCACGACCGCGCCGGTGACCCTGAAGCTGGGCCACGACACCGACGCCGACGGCAAGCAGAACAACTGGACCAACCAGTCCGACCACTACGCCTTTGGCGAAAAGGGCGTGCCGTGGGTCTATTTCGGGGTCGAGGACCATCCCGAGTATCATAAGCCTACGGACGATTTTGCGACCGTGCCGCAGGACTTCTTCAAGCGCTCGGTGGCGACGGTGATCCAGGCCAGCCTGGCGCTGGAAAAGGACCTCGACGACGTGGCTAAAGCGTCGGGTCGCTAAACCTCGGGTTTTGTTGGAATTTCGGGTCGCGGCGAATTGTCGCCCGGCTGGCGGAACGCGGCTATCTCTCCTTAATGTGGGGGGATCGATCGTGATTCCGCCTGACCTGGGAGCCCCGCCATCCGCCTGGCCGTCATGAGAGACCGGATCCTCAAGACCGCGCCGACGGTAGCCCTCATCGTGGGGGCGGCCATGGCGATGGACTACGTCGTCAACATCCTGATCCTGAGCGCGCCCGAGGCCTATACGCCGCTGGCCACCCTGACCATCGCCGTCGTGGTGGCCACGCCCTTGGCCTATTGGCTGACCAGCCAGCGGATGCGGCTGGAGCGGTTGCGCGACGACCTCTCGGCCAGCGTCCAGGAGGCCGATCGTCGCCGGATGGAGGTCGAGGAGGCCGAGCGCCTGTATCGGCTGCTGGGCGACAACCTGACGGACCACGTGGCCCTGTGGTCGCCGAAGGGCGAGCGGGTCTACAGCTCGCCCAGTATCGAGCGGGTCACCGGCTACACGCTGGAAGAGTTCATGGCCCTGCCGCCTCAGGCCATGGTCAGCAAAGCCGACTTCGACCGCGTCCAGGGGCTCATCCGCAACCTCACGCCGGGTGGGCCGCCGGTCAATGCCGACTACGAGTGCATCCGAAAGGATGGCTCGGTCGTCTGGCTGGAAAGCGCCTATTCCCGACTGGGCGACGGCTCGAACATCCTGCTGGTCACCTCGCGCGACATCACCGAGCGCAAGAAGCTGGAGATCGACCTGGCCAAGGCTCTGGAGCTGGCCGAGACCGCCTCGGCGGCCAAGTCCGACTTCCTGGCCAACATGACCCACGAGCTGCGCACGCCGCTCACCGCCATCATCGGCTTCGCCGAGGTGCTGCGGCGCTCGCGCGGACTGACCAAGACCGCCGCCCGCCAGGTCGGCCACATCCTGGACGCCAGCAACACCCTGCTCAGCGTCGTCAACGACGTGCTGGACTTCTCGCGCCTGGAGGCCGGCGGGCTGGAGCTGGATCCGGCCCCGTTCGATCCGGCGGCCATGGCCTCGTCCTGCGCCGCGCTGGTGGAGGAGCGCGCCGTCGCCAAGGGCCTGGTCATCGAGGTCAAGACCGGTCGGGGTCTCAAGCCCATGGACCTGGACGGGCCGCGCCTGTCGCAGGTGCTGCTGAACTTCCTGTCCAACGCCGTGAAGTTCACCGCCCACGGCAAGATCACCGTCGCCTTGAGCCAGAAGATCGAGGGCGAGGAAGCGGTTCTGCGCGGCGAGGTCCGGGACACCGGCATCGGTATCGCGCCCGAGCACCTGGACAACATCTTCGACCGTTTCTCTCAGGCCGACGCCGCCGTCTCGCGCAGGTTCGGCGGTACGGGCCTGGGCCTGGCCATCTCACGCCGCATCGTCGAGCGCATGGACGGCCAGATCGGCGTCGACAGCGTCGAAGGGCAGGGCTCGACCTTCTGGTTCGAGGTCCGCGGACCGCTGGCCGAGCTGGCCGCGCCCGAGGAAGACGCCGCGCCGCTGCTGGACAGCGAGGCCGGCGTGCGCCTGCTGCTGGTCGAGGACAACGCGGTCAATCGCGAGTTGGTCAAGACCATGCTGGAGCCGTTTGGCGTCGACGTTGAGACCGCCAATGACGGCGTCGCCGGCGTCGAAGCCATGCGCCAGGGCCACTTCGACCTCGTCCTGATGGATGTGCAGATGCCGATCATGGACGGCCTGACCGCCACTCGTGAGATTCGGGCCATGGAGGGCGCGCGCGGCGCGGCGACCCCGATCGTGGCCATGACCGCCAACGTCCTGCCCGAACAGATCGCCACCTGCCTGGCGGCGGGCATGGACGACCACCTGGGCAAGCCGATCAGCCCGACCAAGCTGTTGGAGGCGGTGGCGCGCTGGTCGGGGCGGACGCACGCGGCCTAGTCGCGCGCCTCTCGCCAATGCGGATGGGTGACATAGGCCGTCACCGCGCCGTCCTCGTGCGCGCGAATGGTCACCGCTTCGCCCTTAGGCATGTAGATGATTTCGCCGGGACCGGCGGTGACGACGCCGGCTTCGGTCGAGACCGAGATGCGCCCTTCCAGAACGATCATCACGTCATCGACGGCCATCGTCTCGCTGAGGCTCTGGTCCGGCCCATAGCGGCCGTAGCCGATGGTGATCGCACCGCCGTCGCGCTCATCGACCAGATTGCCGGCGAAGATGTCGGCGTCCTGGCCGGGCGACCGTTCCATCGGCGCGTCGGCGATCGTGAACCCGCGGACCTTCATCGTCGTCTCCATCCCGTGCATCAGGATAGAGGCGCGGGGACGAGAAGGTTCCGCGCCCGCGCCTAGTCGACGCAGATCGCGCCCGTCGACTTGCCGTTCACGACCTTGGCGTAGCAGCCGAACTGGCGATTGGTCTTCTGGCACTGGCCGGTGACGTCGCCCGCGGCTTCCACGTTGCCTTCCAGGATGCAGGCGCCTTCGCACTGGCTCTTGTCGGTGCAGGCCTTGCCCGCGTCGGCATAGGGGACGACGCAGGTCGGGATCTGGGCCCTGCCGACGGGCTGGATCGCGCCGCCCTTGGCCGAGCACTGCGCGGCCAGGGTCTGGGCCGACGGTGCGGCGGGTTCGGCAGTCGGCGCGCAGGCGCTCAGCACGAGAGCGGCGACGGCGGCCAAAGACGTCAAGGATGGGGTGAGGATGCGCATGTCGATCAAGCCTTCGGTGCGTTCATATAGCTCGGCAGCCAGGCTTCGTGAGCCGAGCGCAGGGCGTCGAGCGAGACGCTAAACAGATCTTTCGACGAGAACGTGTCACCGCCCGCAACGCCGGCCAGATTGGCGTGGACGCCGGCGTCCTTGGCTGCTTCCAGCACCGCGTCGGGATCCGGCGTGGCGATCAGGTAGCGAGCCTGGTCCTCGCCCAGCAGGTAGGGGTGGGCGTGAGCGGCGCTGGAGGCGTTCAGGGTGACGCCGACCTTGCTGGCCAGGGCGATGTCGGCCGCGGCGATCAGCAGGCCGCCGTCCGACAGGTCGTGGACGCCGGCCAGCAGGCCCGAGCTGATCAGGCCACGCACGAAGTCGCCGTTCTTGCGCTCAAGGGCAAGATCGACCGGCGGCGGGGCGCCGTCCTCACGACCCAGGATCTCGCGCAGATAGATCGAGGCGCCCAGCTCGCCGTGCGTCTCGCCGATCAGGATCAAGGTGTCGCCCTCGGCGACGTTCCCGAAGCCCGTGCGCAGGTCGTAGTCGTCCAGCAGGCCCACGGCTGTCTCTTATAAACATCAGACGCTGCCGACGAC
>JAEXJH010000510.1 GCA_023445955.1 Pseudomonadota bacterium | reverse complement strand
CACCGCTCCGGCAGCGGACATGTCCACGACAAGGCGCGTGTGCCCGACCCAGCTCACAAGGAACACGATCACGGTGAGTCCGCCAAGCTCGCCACGGGACATGAAGGCCACGACCACGCTGCGGGAGGCCACGATCATGCCCACGGCGGCGTCTTTGGCGAACGCACCGAACTGATCTTCGCGGTTCTCTCCGGTGTAATGCTTCTGGCCGGTTGGCTGATCGGCCAGCGGCTGACCGGCGTGGTCCAGTTAATCTTCTATGGCGCGGCCTATGCGTTCGGCGGCTATTTCACCCTCAAGGAAGCCTTCGAGAACCTGCGCAAGCGCCGGTTCGAGATCGACACATTAATGCTGGTGGCCGCTGCTGGCGCGGCCGCCCTGGGGCAATGGGCGGAAGGCGCCTTGTTGCTCTTCCTATTCAGCATCGGCCATGCCCTGGAGCACTACGCTATGGGCCGGGCGCGTCGCGCCATCGAGGCTTTGGCCCAACTGGCGCCCGAACGCGCTACCGTGCGACGCGGCGATCAGACCGAGGACATCGCTGTCGAAGCGCTCAAGATTGGCGATATCGTGCTGGTGCGTCCCAACGAGCGGATCGCCGCGGACGGTGTCGTGGTGGTTGGGGAAAGCAGCGTCAATCAGGCGCCGGTGACCGGAGAGAGCGTCCCCGTCGATAAGCGGGCCGCCGCGCAGCACGATCTGGATTTCGCAAAAGCCAGCAGCGAGCATCGTGTCTTCGCCGGCACGATCAACGGCTCAGGCGCGCTCGACATCCGTGTCGCCAAGAAGGCTTCGGAAAGCACCCTGGCGCGAGTGGTCAAGATGGTGGCCGAGGCGGAGGCTCAGCGATCGCCGACCCAAAGGTTCACCGATCGCTTCGAACGGATTTTCGTGCCGGCGGTCCTGGTCGGCGTTGGCCTGTTGATGCTGGCGTTCCTAGTCATCGACGAGCCGTTCAGCGCCAGCTTCTATCGCGCCATGGCGGTCCTGGTCGCCGCCAGCCCCTGCGCCCTGGCCATTTCCGTGCCCAGCGCCGTGCTCAGCGGGGTTGCTCGGGCCGGTCGCGGTGGCGTGTTGGTCAAGGGCGGTGGCCCGTTGGAAAATCTGGGCACCCTGACCGCCCTGGCGTTCGACAAGACCGGCACTTTGACCGAGGGCAAGCCAAGGCTCACCGATGTGGTCCCAGCCGATGGCGTGGAGGAGCACGAGTTGTTGGCCGTGGCGGTCGCCGTCGAAGCCTTGAGCGACCATCCCCTGGCGGCTGCGGTCGTTCGCGACGGCGAGGAAAGGTTGGGGCAAACCCCTCGCCTGAAGGCCGAGGCCGTCAAGAGCCTGACCGGACAAGGCGTTCAGGCCGACGTGTCCGGTCAGGCCGCTGTGATCGGCAAGCCCGGCCTCTTCGAAAGTGGGCCGGGGCCAAAGCCTCCCGCAGCGGTTTGGAGCGAGGCTCAACGGTTGGAGGCCGCGGGGCGCACGGTCGTGGTGGTTCGACACGGTGATCACTATCTCGGCGTCCTTGGCCTCATGGACACCGCGCGCCCAGCCGCCAAGGTCGTGATCGAGCGTCTGCGCTCCTTGGGGATCAAGCACATCATCATGCTGTCGGGTGACAACCAGTCGGTCGCCAGCGCCATTGCCAAGGAACTGGGACTGGATGAGGCCAAGGGCGGCCTGATGCCTGAGGACAAGGTCGCGGTGATCAAGGCCCTGAAGGAGAAGTTCGGCAAGGCCGCCATGGTCGGCGACGGCGTCAACGACGCCCCGGCCATGGCCAACGCTACGGTCGGGATCGCCATGGGCGCGGCCGGATCGGACGTCGCGCTCGAGACCGCCGACGTGGCGCTGATGGCCGACGATCTGACCCATCTGCCGTTCGCCGTTGGCCTGAGCCGTCGCACCAGCGGCATCATCAAGCAGAACCTCTGGGTCAGCCTGGGAATGGTCGCCTTCCTCATCCCGGCGACGTTGCTGGGCTTGAAGATCGGCGAGGCGGTGATCTTCCACGAGGGGTCGACCTTGCTGGTCGTGGCAAACGCGCTGCGCTTGCTGGCCTATCGCGACAAGACCGCATGAGCGACTGCGCCATCTCGACCGCGGTTGGAGCACGCTTGCCTCATGACCGGCCATAGGCGTCACACACAGTCGGCTCGCGCCAGGTCCAAAGCCAACCGGCCTTCGGCCTAGGCGTGGTCGCTATGATCATGTCGCTGCTTTTCCTCGCCTTGGCGATCACCCTTCTTGCGCTCGAACTTGGATATTGAACATGACCTTCCGCCGGCACAAATCTCTTCGGGTTCCCACCGCGTGGCTGGCGGCTGGGGGCTTGGCGGTCGGGCTGGGGGGCTGCGTGGCCTATGCGGGCGCTGCGTTGCTCTCGACGCCGATTGAGGCCTCAGCGCCACGAGGCTTCATTCTTAAATCGGTCGAAGCGATCCAGGAGCCCAACGGCGTTCGGTTCCACGGGGCAGCTTGCCGCAGATCATCATTGCCTTCACCAGTACGCATCCGGGTCGATCGCGTAGACGCTAATGGACAGCTGCTGAGTTCGACCTCGCGCGCACTGTCAGGGCTGCGCGGACACGAACGCCATTGCACGTTCTTCGACGTGCCGACCGTCGGTGACTTGCGTCCTGGCGAGAGCGCACGCGTGTGCGCTCAACGGACTGCGGGGCCGTGTCCTGTCGCAGCCCAATCGCTCGATAAAGCTTCTGCAACAACCCTGCCGACCTCGCGCATTTTCTAGGGAACGCGCCATGATTGTCGAAACTGAGATCGATGTCGCAGCGCCACCCATGAAAGTCTGGCGCGCTATCACCGACTTCCCTGGCTATCCCAAATGGCACCCGTTCCGCACGGTTACGGGTGAGCTGGCGTTGAATGAGAAGGTAAGGATGCTGGTCATGACCAGCCCCGAGCGACGACGCAAGGATTCTGGCCGGATCAGCACGTTGATCCCAGGCGAGGCCATAGCCTTCGCCACTGGCAACCTGATCCTGAAAAATACGGAGTCCTATCTCCTGACGCCAAGCCGTAGGGGCACCTTGCTGCGCCATCGCACCGAGATGACGGGGCCGGGGGAGTTCCTGTTCCGCTTCGCCCAACCCTTCGTTGCCAATATGCGAACGGCCAGTGAAGTCACAGACAAAGCCCTGGACCGCTATCTGACCACCAACGCTCCGCTCACCACCGGCGCGCGCAAGCGGCCGCGCACCCGGATCTAAGGGGTGCTCACCGCGACAGCCGCACAACGACAAGGCTCATTCAAATGACCATCGACGGCCAGCACCTGCTGCGGATCTATTTCGACGCTGCGCTCACATTTCAAGGCCAAACCTATGACGATGTGCTGCTCGCTAGAGCGCGCCAGATGAAGATCGCGAGCGCTGCGGTTCTGCGGGTCATGCAGGCCTACGGCGACACCGCGATCGTCCATGGCGCACAAGCGAGGGACTTGGCGCCGGACCAGCACCTCATCATCGAGTTGGTCGATGTTCAGCCCAAGCTGAAGGCCTTCGTGGAAGCTCTTGAGCTGTCCGTCGAGATCGGTCTCGTGACCCTGGAGAAAGTCCAAGTTGTCGGCTTCGGCGGCCATCGCCATCACGGCGGATGAATGGGGATGGACGGCGGGGGAACATTGGCCTGCCTTGAGGGCTTCCTTGCCTAAGGAGCCCATTCATGAATCCCTCAGCAACATCCAACGATCTCGCCGCGCCGGTAGGCCCCAAGCCGGTCGCGCCTACTGACGCATCGCCCGGCGATCCGAAGGCCACGCCTCCCGTTGTTGACAAGCCCGGCGGAATGATCGGTGAGGGTGAGGCGGGCGCGGCCAGCGTCGAGGGCGTCGAGAGCGAGACCGAGACGCGGGCCGACGGCGGGATGATCGGCGAAGGCTAGGCAGTACTGCTCCAGCAGATTTCGCGAAATGCAGGATCCAGTCGATGGTAATAGTCTTGCGGGCACGCCGCCACCGCGGACACGCTTAGGCCGCTGAACGATCTAGCGTATCGGCTATAGCGCACGGCATAAGCCATGTTCATGGTTGGTGCCGTCAACTTAGATTTAGCGAACGAACTTTGACGTAAGCCCGCCACGCTCCCGTTCGAGACGGGCGAGGGCGGGCTCTGCGCCCTGGAATCCGACGATCGGGTCTGACGGGGACAGGCGCGGCGACGGTGCGCTAAGACGCGTGGCGTCGCGCGGACGAGCACCAGGGGCCTTTGATGAACGATCAACACTTCCGACGTGCCGTGCAATGGGCCGCGATGCTGAACTTGGCCTACTTCCTGGTCGAGTTCGTCGTGGCCCTGCATATCGGATCGGTGTCCTTGCTGGCCGATAGCGCGGACTTCTTCGAGGACGCGGCGGTCAATTTCCTGATCTTCATGGCCCTGGCCTGGAGCGCAACCCAGCGGGCGCGGGTGGGCATGGCGCTGGCCTGTGTTCTCCTGGCGCCCGCGCTCGCCTTCCTCTGGGCGCTGTGGAGCAAGCTTGGCGCGCCCGCCGCGCCTGACCCTGTGAAGCTCACCGTCACGGGCCTAGGCGCCTTGGCCGTCAACCTGACCTCCGCCTTCATGCTGGCGCGGTTCAAAAGCCATGGCGGGAGCCTGGCCAAGGCCGCCTTCCTTTCGGCGCGCAACGACGTGCTGGCCAATGTGGCGATCATCGCGGCCGGCGGCCTGACCCTGTGGACCCGATCGCTCTGGCCCGATGTTGTCGTCGGTTTTGGCATCGCGGCCATGAACATCGACGCGGCGCGCGAAGTCTGGACCGCGGCCAGGCGAGAGCAATCCGAGGCCGCCGCGCGACCCTAGCGTGGCGAACCTCCGCTAGCTGGGATGTTGGCCAGAACGATCAACACCTCAGCCGGCCAAGCCTAGGACTTGTGGATCGCCGTCACTTCGCCCGCGCCGTCGTGGAGTTTCAGGTCGAAGGCGACCTTGTCGCCGACCGCGATCCCGTCCAGCAGCGCCGGCGCGATCTTGAAGCCCATGGTCATCGCCGGCCAGCCGGCCTCGGGAATGGCCTGATGGTCGAGGGTGATCGTGCCGGCGGCCTTGTCGACCGCCTTCACCACGCCGACCCCCTTGGCCATCTTGTCGGCCGGCGCCATGTCCATGCCGGCCATGTCATTGCTCGCCGTTGGAGCGGGTGCGGCGGCTGGAGCCGGCGCGGCGGGTGCTTCGGCCTTGCGGTCGCAGGCGGCCAGGCTGGTCGTCGCCAGCAGGGCGGCGAGGATCAGGGAGAGGGTCTTCATCAGCTAATCTCCTTAGGCTGAGGTGGAAGCGAAGGGGGCGGTTCGGGCCTGCCGGCGGCGCAGCAGCAGATAGCCGGCCGGGATCACGAACATCGACAGCAGCGGCGCGGTGAGCATGCCGCCAATCATCGGGGCGGCGATGCGGCTCATCACTTCGGAGCCGGCGCCGTGGCCCCAGAGAATGGGGGCCAGGCCCGCCAGGATCACCGCCACGGTCATGGCCTTGGGCCGCACGCGCAGTAGGGCGCCTTCGCGAACCGCGGCTTCGACTTGGGCGGGCGACGGATCGGGGCCCAAGGCCTCCATAGCGTGCTTGAGATAGATCAGCATCACCACCCCGAACTCGGCTGAGACCCCGGCTAGGGCGATGAACCCGACGCCGGTGGCCACCGACTGGTGGAAGCCCGCCAGATAGAGCGTCCAGATCCCGCCGGTCAGGGCGAAGGGTAGGGTGGCCATGATCAGTCCCGCTTCGTCGAAGCGACGGAAGATCACGTAGAGCAAGACGAAGATGATCAGCAGGGTGGCCGGCACGACGATCTTCAATCGGTCGGCGGCCCGTTGCAGATACTCGAACTGGCCGGAGTAGGAGAGGCTGACGCCGGGCGACAGCCTGACCTTCTGGCCGACGGCCTGGCGCAGGTCGCCGACCACCGAGGCCAGGTCGCGGCCCCGCACGTCGACATAGACCCAGGTGGTGGGCCGGCCGTTCTCGCTCTTGAGCATCGGCGGCCCGTCGGCGATCTCGACCTGCGCCACCGTGCCCAGGGTGATCTGCGCGCCGCCAGGGGTGAGGATCGGCAGGGCCCGCAGGCCCTCCAGGCTGTCCCTCAGTTCGCGCGGATAGCGGACGCTGATCGGATAGCGGGCCAGGCCCTCGACCGTCTGGCCGATGGTCTCGCCGCCGATGGCGCCGGAAACGATCGATTGGACGTCGTCGATATTGAGCCCGAACCGCGCGGCGGCGGCCCGATCGATGCGGACATCGACATAGCGCCCGCCGGTCCGCCGCTCGGCCAGGGCCGAACTGACGCCCGGCACGCTCTTGGCCACGCCCTCCACCTCGCGGGCGATCCGGTCCAGCTCGGCGAGGTTCGCGCCTGACACCTTGACCCCGATCGGGCTCTTGATGCCGGTGGCCAGCATGTCGATGCGATTGCGGATCGGCGGCACCCAGACATTGGTCACGCCGGGCACGCGAACGCGCTGGTCGAGTTCGGCCACCAGCTTGTCGGGCGTCATGCCCGGCCGCCATTGGTCGCGCGGCTTGAAGCGGATCGTGGTCTCGAACATTTCCAGCGGGGCCGGATCGGTGGCGCTTTCGGCGCGGCCGGCCTTGCCGAACACGCTCTCGACCTCCGGCACGGTCTTGATCATCCGATCGGTCTGCTGGAGCAGCTGTCCGGCCTTGGCCGCCGACAGCCCCGGCAGGGCCGAGGGCATGTAGAGCAGGTCGCCTTCGTCCATGCTGGGCATGAACTCAGCCCCCAGATGGGCGAGCGGCCAAGCTGTGGTCGCGAAGGCCAGCAGGGCGACCAGCAGCGTGGTCCTGGGGCGACGCATTACGCGGTCCAGCAGCGGGCGATAGGCCGCCGTGAGCGCGCGGTTGATGGGATTGGCCGCCTCGTCGGGGATGCGGCCACGGATCAAATAGCCCATCAGGACCGGGATCAGGGTCACCGACAGGATGGCCGCCGCAGCCATGGCGTAGGTCTTGGTGAAGGCCAGCGGGCGGAAGAGCCTGCCTTCCTGCGCTTGCAGGGTGAAGACCGGGATGAACGACAGGGTGATGATCAGAAGGCTGAAGAACAGCGCCGGACCGACCTCGGCGGCGGCCTCGGTGATCACCGTCCAGCGGGTCTCTCCGTCCAGCGTCTCGCCTGGGTGCTCATGCGCCCAGCGCTCCAGCTTCTTGTGGGCGTTCTCGATCATCACCACGGCCGCGTCGACCATGGCCCCGATGGCGATCGCGATGCCGCCCAGCGACATGATGTTGGCGTCCACGCCCTGGCTCTTCATGACCAGGAAGGCGGCCAGCACACCCAGCGGCAGGGAGATGATCGCCACCAGCGCCGAGCGCAGATGGCCCAGGAACAGGGCGCAGACCAGGGCGACGACCAGGAACTCCTCCAGCAGCTTGCCGGTCAGATTATGGACGGCGCGGTCGATCAGGCCCGAGCGGTCGTAGGTGGTGACCACTTCGACGCCGGGCGGCAGGCTCTTCTTCAGCTCGGTCAGCTTGGCCTTCACCGCCGCGATGGTGGTGCGGGCGTTTTCGCCCGAGCGCAGGATCACCACGCCGCCGGCGACCTCGCCTTGGCCGTTCAGTTCGGCGATGCCGCGCCGCATCTCCGGGCCGACCTGGATCGTGGCCACGTCGCCGAGACGCACCGGGACCCCGCCGGCCGCCGTCCTCAGCGGCACGGCCTGGAAGTCCTCGATCGTCTTCAGATAGCCGGTGGCGCGGACCATGTATTCGGCCTCGCCCAGTTCCAGAACCGAGCCGCCGGCCTCGGCGTTGGCGCCCTTCAGGGCGGCGACCACCTGCTGGTGGGTGACCCCGTAGCTGGCCAGCTTCTGGGGATCGAGCACGACCTGGTACTGGCGGGCCATGCCGCCGATCGCCGAGACCTCGGCCACGCCCGGCAGGGTCTTCAGCTCATAGCGCAGGAACCAGTCCTGCAAGGAGCGTAGCTGGCTGAGGTCGTGGCCGCCGGTCTTGTCGACCAAGGCGTATTCGTAAACCCAGCCGACCCCGGTGGCGTCGGGACCCAGGGCCGGACGGGCGCTTTCCGGGAGGCGTGACTGCACCTGGTTGAGGTACTCCAGGACCCGCGAGCGAGCCCAGTAGAGGTCGGTCCTGTCGTCGAAGATCACGTAGACGAAGCTGTCGCCGAAGAACGAGTAACCGCGCACGGTCTTGGCCCCCGGCACCGAGAGCATGGTGGTGGCCAGCGGATAGGCGACCTGGTTCTCGACCAACTGCGGGGCCTGGCCCGGATAGCTGGTGCGGATGATCACCTGGGTGTCGGAGAGGTCGGGCAAGGCGTCGATCGAGGTCGAGCGTACGGAGAGGCCGCCGGCCACGATCAGCGCCAGAGCGCCCAGTAGCACGAAGAAGCGGTTGGCGACCGACCAGCGGATCAGGGCGGCGATCATGCGCCACCGCCGATCTTGGCGATGCGCCGGATGGTCGGATCGGCGGGCGGCGGATCGAAGGCGAAGCTGACCTGGTCGCCGACCTTCAAGCCCTTCAGCAGCATCGGGTCGGCGCGGAAGGTCATGGTCATGGCCGGCCAGCCGATGGCGGGCACGGGACCGTGGGACAGGGTGACGCCGTCCTTGGAAACCTGCTCGACGCGGCCGGTGGCTTCGGCCAGGGCCGGCTTGGCCGCCGCCGTGGGCTTGGCCATGGTCATGTCGCTCGGCGAGGTCGAAGGACCCGACGCCGGAAGCGGCTGAACCTGCAAGCCTGCCAAGCTGGCCTCGGAGTCGATCAGGAACTGGCCCGACGCGATGACCTTCTGACCAGAAGACAGCCCAGCCAGGACTTCCGTCCGGCCGCCAGCCTCGCGCCCGGTCCGAACCTCGACGGCCTGGTAGCGCCCGCTGCCGGAGGCGAGCATCACCATGTTGCGCGCGCCCGTGCGGATCACCGCCTCGGAGGGCTCACCTCAAGGTTTGTTCGCCAGAATACGCTAAATGGAACGAAACCAGCACGCTCTGATGGCGAGCATCCCTAGTAGCGGTTCACCGCTGGGCTGAAACTCACCTCAAGGCTTGTCTGCCCGAACACCCCTATGAAGGACAGACCGACATCGCGTGCGCCGCCGTCATCGGCCTAATCTGGCTGAGCGAGGCGCGCTCCTCGTTAAGTTCAGCCCTGGTCAGAGCCTGACCGCAAAAGCTCGAGCGAGCACAGCTCAAAGAGTCGTCTCAGCGCTTCGACGGCGTCGCCGGGGTGGCGGGACATTTCCAAGACGAGCGCATGGGCCTCGCGTGAGGCGATCCAGATGACGTAGTCGCGAGCCGACCACCCGCGCTCGCGCATGGCGGTTCGCACGTCGCGCCGATCCTGCTGGATCTTGGCCATCGTGCGCCCCACGAGCAGGTCCGCGAAATCCTGCTCCTTCCCGGCCTTGGCGTGGAACCACTCGGCGAAGGCTTCGGCCTCCTTCAGCGCGGCCAACGTTTCGGGGGATTGTTTCAAGAACCAGGGCATTTGCAGCAAAAGCATCCCCGATTCTTACCAGGGACTTAAGAGGCGAGCGCCGCTTCCCCATGATGCGGATAGCGGCTTTCCCAGCGCGGCTGGCCGGCGATGGCGGCTCGTCCCTGCGACCCCTCTGCCGGCTCCGCGGCTTCAGCGCCAGCGCGATCGTCTGGATCGGCCGGGATGACCGCGCCGCTTTGGGCGATGGCGCGCAGAGCGGCCAGTTCCGGCACGAAGAGGCGGCCGCGGTCGACGTAGGCGGCGTTCGCGGCTTTAAGCGACAAGCCGGTGCGATTGACATGGACAAGGCTCAGCCCCAGGGCCCTGGCGATGGTCTCCTGGCGCAGGGGGAGATCGACGCCTGGCCGCCCGACAACGGCTCGGCCGCCCAGGCGCTCGTAGAGTTCCAGATAGAGATCGGCCATACGCTGAAGCGCCGACATGGCGCCGAGCCGGAAGATGTGGCTCTGCAAGCGCTTGTGGTGGGCAAGGTTGTGACCGGCGATCAGCCTGACCAAGGACGGGTGCTGGACGATGTCTTGCCGGGCCCGGGCGCGCGATAGGCGAAGGCGCGCGGGCGTCAGCGCCACGAGCCGCGCGCCGATGAGCGGCGTCGAGGCCAGATCGAACCCGACGAGATCGCCCGGGAGAAAGAAGCTGATGACCTGAGCGCCCGCCGCGCCCTCTTTGACCATGGCGGTCCAGCCCTCCTCGACCCTGAACGCGTGGTCGGGCGCGCAAGGCAAGGTCGCCTCTCGATCAAACCAGCGCGGAGCTTCGAGAAGAGTGTCCAGCAGGTCGTTATCCAAGACCTCGGACGGGGCGCTGGCGGCCGGCCGCGCCGCTGCCGTTCTGCGGGTGGTCAAGTGTCGTCTCCTCTCACGTCCCTCGACGACGAAAGTAGAAGAGCCTGCTCACGCTCGACGTGCAAGCGGAGCCATGAAATGAGGGCGCGGGGGCGCCTAGGAGAAGCGGTCCGGTGTCTTCCGCGCCAGGCGGGCGACGACATCGGCCGGAATCTCGTCGCTCTCCAAGGGCGGGCGATCGGGCGCGCCGTCGAGAAACGCGATGAGGGAGCCCGACGGAGCGCGACCGGCTCTCGCCTTGAAGAAGCTCCATGTCCGGACGCGTTCGGACAGGGTGTCGATCACAAGCGCCTCTACCGACACGCCTAGTTCTTCGGCCACGGCCTGAGCCGCTTCCTGAAGTTCCTTGGGAAGCTCGACCTTCATCCGCCACCCGCTGATGGTTCACATCCTGGCCTGAAGCTTCGAAGACATCGCTTCGGAGAGCAAGGTCGCATTGCCGTGTGGACTCTGAAGCGGAAGTGCGACGCCCGCTGCCTTGAGGGCGCGAAGGAAGCGTCGGATCTGGACGCAGCGCTCGGCCTCTTCGGCGTCGAACTCGGCGGAGGGGTGTTCGAGGGCCAAGAGGATGTAGCCGTGCCGGGTTCGCCGAACCAAGCCCTTCTGTTCCAAGGCCAGGCACCGCCTTCGGACGGTCTCGAAGGGTTGCTGGAGCGAGGCCGCGATCTGCGTGACCGGCATGGGCGCGATCCGGCCCGAGGTCTCTTGCGATCGCGTGTTGGCCGAGAACAGGCAGGTCCACACCAGGCCTTCCAGGAGGTCGCCATCGTGTTTGGCGAGCAGCATGGCGGCCCAACGCAGGAGAAAGTCGGTCGCCAGCCGCGTGGCGCGGCGTGCGCCGGCGAGGCCATGACCACCAGCCGGAGCGAGGCTAGCGTCCAGCGTGACGGTCGCGCGTTCAAGCGCGTCAGGGCCGTCGAGGCGATCCATCGGCGATCATGCGGCCTGGTCTTGAGGCGCTTCGAGGTCAGGCGCGTCGGCCATGCTCTTGCACATGGCCAGGATCTGACGACGGACCCGGCCGCTGTGAATCTTCGGAAACAGGCTCGCCAAATCCAACCCCTCGCTGGTGTTCAGGAACCGTGTGATCAATCCGCTGCGCAGCAGGTCGATCTCCTGGTCCGGCTGCTCGGCGTCGGTGCTTGGCAGGCCGTCAAAGAAGTACGAAACCGGCACGCTAAGCACGGCGGCGGCTTGGAAGAGCTTGGAGGCGCTGATGCGGTTGGCGCCGCGCTCGTATTTCTGAATCTGCTGGAAGCTGATGCCCATCGCCAGGCCTAGCGTCCCCTGGCTCATGCCCAGCATCTTGCGCCGCATTCGCACGCGCTCGCCGACATGAACGTCGACCGGGTGTAGCGGCTCGTCCTGTTGCTGTTGGTCCACGATGCGCCCCCTTGATTTGCGTCCCGCTGAAGCTTCTCACAGGCGGTGGCGGCGACACAACCCAAAGGCGGCGCTGACCATTTGTCGCGGGCCTGGCGCGTCTGAGGGGGGCAGAAAGGTTTTCGATCGGCTATCTGCCAAGCGCCTGATCTAAGGCCCCTTGAAGCTGATCGACGCGGAAGGGCTTTCGCAGCACGGGCGCGTCGATCGCCGCCCGTTCGATCGCGTCGGTGTCCGAATAGCCGCTGGCGAACACGATCGGCAGGTCTGGCCAGCGCTCCCGAGCGGCCTGGGCCACTTGCGCCCCGTTCATGCCCGGCAGCGCGAAGTCCACCATCATCAGGTCTGGCCCGGCCGTCTCGGCAAGTTCCAGGCCCATGGGACCGTTGCTGGCCTCGAGTACTTCGTAGGCGAGGGCCTCCAGGGAGGCGGCCAGCACGCGCCGAAGGTCCGGATCGTCATCGACGATCAGGACCCGAGCCGAGCCGCGCTTGTCCGTGAGCGCAGAGAAGTCATCGCCAGTTTAGGTCTCTGGAGCGGCGTCGGTATTGCGCAAATAGATGTAGATGGTCGTGCCTTCGCCGGGGCGGCTGTCGATCCGCACCGTGCCGCCGGCCTGGCGCGCGATACCGTAGACCTGGCTGAGGCCAAGGCCGGTCCCCTTGCCAACACCCTTGGTGGTGAAGAAGGGATC
>JAEXJH010000509.1 GCA_023445955.1 Pseudomonadota bacterium | reverse complement strand
CTGCGCTACGACCTGACCGCGCCGCTGGCCCGGTTCGCGGCGCAGAACTGGGAGACCCTGCCCAAGCCGTTCCGCCGCTACGCCTTCGGGCCGGTTTGGCGCAACGAGAAGCCGGGGCCGGGGCGCTTCCGCCAGTTCATCCAGTGCGACGCCGACACGGTGGGCTCGGCCCGTCCGGAGGCCGACGCCGAGATCATCGCCATGGCGGTCGAGGGGCTGGAGGCCGCCGGCCTGCCGCGCGGCGCGGCGGTGCTGAAGATCAACAATCGCAAGCTGCTGAACGGCCTGCTGACCTCGGCCGGGGCCGAGAGCGCCGGCCAGAAGCTGGCCGTGCTGCGCGCGGTCGACAAGCTGGACCGCCTGGGCGTGGACGGGGTCCGGCTGCTGCTGGGCGAGGGCCGCCTGGACGAGAGCGGCGACTTCACCAAGGGCGCGGGCCTGAAGGGCAAGGCGATCGACTCGGTGCTGGACTTCGTGTCGGCCGGGGCCGGCGGGCGTTCGGCGACGCTGGACAACATCGCCAAGGTGATCGGCGGCTCGGCCGAGGGCGACGAGGGTCTGCTGGAGCTGTCGCGGATCGATGCGGCGCTGACCAGCCTGGGGATCGCCGACGACCAGGCCTTCATCGATCCATCGATCGTCCGGGGGCTGGAATACTATACCGGCGCGGTGTTCGAGGCCGAGCTGCTGCTGAGCACCACGGACGAGAAGGGAAACAAGGTCTCGTTCGGCTCGATCGGCGGCGGCGGGCGCTATGACGACCTGGTGGCGCGGTTCACCGGGACGGCGACGCCGGCGACGGGCTTCTCGTTCGGCGTCACCCGCCTGGCGGCGGCGCTGCGGGCGGCGGGACGCGAGCCGGGCGGCGTCGCGCGCGGGCCGGTGGTGGTGATCACCTTCGACCAAGCGCACATGGGCGAGTATTTCTCCGTGGTCGGACAATTGCGCGCGGCGGGCATCCCGGCCGAGGTCTATCTGGGGACTTCGGGCATGAAGCCGCAGATGAAATACGCCGATCGCCGGGGCGCGCCGGCCGTCGTCATGCTGGGCGGGGACGAGATCGCCGCCGGCACGGTGACCATCAAGGACCTGGACGCCGGCCGCATGGCCGCCGAGGGCGTGACCGACAACGCCGCCTGGAAGGCCGAGCGTCCCGGCCAGCAGACCATCCCGCGCGGCCAGCTGGTCGCGGCGGTCCAGAAGATCATCGGGGGCTGATTGACGTGAGGCTCGAGCGTTCCATTCCGGCGGAGGCGCTCGACGCCATCCGCGCTCCGCTGCTGGCGGCGGGCGCCGCCCTGACCGACGCGCCGGTGCTGCAGCCTCTCGGCCTGCTGCTGGACCTGACCGGCGAGGCCATGCGCTCGCGGCTGTTCGTCGTCTCCGGCGACGGCGGCGAGGAGGCCTGCCTGCGGCCGGACTTCACGGTGGCCGTGGCGAGGCAGCACTTCGAGAACGGCGCCCAGCCCGCCCGTCGCCGCTATGAGGGCAAGGCCTTCCGCGTCGCCCCGCGCGGCTCGGACCGGGCGGAAGAGTTCCTGCAGCTGGGCGTCGAAGCCTTCGAGGCCGGCGACCCCGTGGCCGCCGACGCCGAGATCGCCGCCCTGGCCTGGGCCAGCGCCGCCGCCGGCGGGCGTTCGGACCTCTCGCTGATCCTGGGCGACGTGTCGCTGTTCGCGGCCTTCGTCGACAGCCTGGAACTCGCCGCGCCCCTGGCCGCCCGCCTCAAGCGCAGCTTCGCCAAGCCTCGCCAGCTGAAGGCCGAGCTGGACGGCGAGGCCGCCGCGCCGACCGCCGAGCAGTCGCGCATCGCCTCGCTGCTGGCGGGTCTTCCGGAGACGGAAGCCGCCCAGGTGCTGCAGGAGCTGTGGTCCCTGGCCGGCATCGAGCCCGTCGGCGGCCGCCGCCCGGCCGAGATCGCCCACCGCCTGGTCGAACGCGCCGAAGCCGCCAAGGCCGGTCGTTTGGACCCGGCGCAAGCCGAGAAGGTCCGCGCCTTCCTCGCCGTCGCCGATCGTCCGGACGCGGCGCTGGACGCCATCGCGGCGCTGGCGGGTCCGAACGATGCGAGCCTGAAAGCCGCCATCGCCGCCTGGCGCGCGCGTCTGGAAGGCATGGCCGAGCGCGGCGTGCCGCTGGAGAAGGCCACCCTGGCCGCCGCCTTCCGCCGGGCCTTCGGCTATTACGACGGCTATCTGTTCGAGGTGCATTCGCATGCGCTAGGCGCCGAGCGGCCGCTGGCCGCTGGCGGCCGCTACGACGGGCTCCCCGCCAAGCTGGGCGTCACCACCAACACCGGCGCGGTGGGCTGCATGGTCCGTCCGGCGCGCGCCTATGCGGGAGGCGGCGAATGAGCTCCGCACCGATGATCTTTGCGATCCCCTCGAAAGGCCGCCTGAAGGACCAGGTCGAGGCCTGGCTGGCCGACTGCGGCTTCAAGCTGGAAATGACCGGCGGCGCGCGCGGCTATTCGGCCGAGCTGGCTGGCCTGCCCGGCGTCTCCGTGCGCCTGCTGTCGGCGGGCGACATCGCCGCCGGCCTCGACAGCGGCGATCTGCACCTGGGCGTCACGGGCGAGGACCTGCTGCGCGAGCGCGGCGACGACATGGACAGCCGGGTCATGCTGCTGCGGGCCCTGGGCTTCGGCCGCGCTGACCTCGTGGTGACCGCGCCCAAGAACTGGCTGGACGTCGACGCCATGGCCGATGTCGACGAGGTCGGGCATCTGCATCTGGCCAAGACCGGCCGCCGCCTGCGGGTGGCGACCAAGTACGTCACCCAGACCCGCGCCTTCTTCGCCCGCCACGGCGTCGCCGACTACCGCATCGTCGAGAGCAGCGGCGCCACCGAAGGCGCGCCTGCGGCGGGCGCGGCGGAGCTGGTCGTCGACATCACCACTACCGGCGCGACCCTGGCCGCCAACGGCCTGAAGATCCTGTCGGACGGCGTGATCCTGAAGAGCCAGGCCCAGCTGACCGCCTCGCTGATCGCGACCTGGTCGCCCGAACAGCTGGGCGCGCTGCAGCGCATGCTGTCGGTGGTCGAGGCCAAGGGGCGGGCCGGCAAGCTGGCCACCCTGGTCTGGCCGGCCGAGCAGGATGCGGCAGGGCAGGCGGCCGTGGCGGCCTTCGTCGCCAAGGGCGGCTCGCGCCGGGCCAACGGCGCCCTGCTGGCGACCGGCGACCTGTTCGACGCCGCCGCCGCCCTGGCCGCCGCCGGGGTCGAGCCCGTCACCGTGTCGCGTCCGGACTATGTGTTCGAGTCGCGCTCGGCCGTGCTGGACCGTTTCGTTGGCGTACTCGAAAGTCAGTTTTGACGTAACCGTCAAATGTGAGCATCGATTCACGAGGTAAAATCGACTTTCCAGTCCAAACTACGCCGCTCGCGTCAAAAATTCGGCCAAACCTTTGCGAAAAAGGGATTTGCCGCGTTGACACCGTCATGAATTTGACGTTTCTAGACGATGCAAGGACGAAACGAGCCCACAGAGAGCTCCCGTTCTTCGGCGTTTCGGGGAGGAAACGCCCGCCTAGATCGAATGATCGAGAAAATAGCCAGCCCGTCGCGATTATCCCCCGCGGCGGGTTTGGTGTATCTGGGCCATGGCTAAGCTTTTTGACGGAAGAGTCAAAAGGCCATTTGGCCGCCTACTGCGCCTGTTTCCTTGCGTGTCCGCGAACCCTGGCGTCGACCGCCGGAAGATCCGATCGCGGCTTCCAGGTCGACGGCGGTGAGCGTACGCGCCGTGGCGGCCTCGCACCGTGCGGCCAAGGGCCTGGGTCATCATGATCTCGCGTGGAAACAAGGGATAGCTGACCGCCGACCTGCCGGCTGTCCCATGAGGCGGCGTCTCGCTGCGTGCGCCTAGTAGCTCGTCGGGTCCTTCATCCTGACCGTCCGGACGCTGGCCTGGACGACGCGACCGCTGGCGTCCACGTCGACCGTCTTCACGTCCATCGACGCCAGGACGGTCTCATGAAGACTGATCCACCTCAGGCGTTCGCCGCCGCCCTGAACCGGCTGGCGGAGGGTCGGTTGGCCGTACAGCGCGATGGCGTCGTGAGCCGTTCGAAGTGGCGAGGCGGCGCTCGCGGCGGCGGGTGGGGCCTGCACGGCCTGAACCACATCGAGGAGCATGGCTGGCGATCTCCCGGAATGAACGCGGTCAATCTGCCTCAAATTGCGCCCTGCGTCTCATGAGATGGCGCGGATGTCCGTAGCGATTGGGGAGGGGGCTAGGTCCGTTGTCCTCGACGCGAGTCTTTCCGCAATATGCTCACTGACGCGTGAGTAAATTTATGATCCAGTCCGCTCCAACCATAAGATCCGGGAGGAGCCGATGTCCGATACCCTCAGCCGCCGCGCGGTGCTGGCC
>JAEXJH010000508.1 GCA_023445955.1 Pseudomonadota bacterium | reverse complement strand
GTCCTGTTACACGCGCTCTGGACCGACGGCACCGAGTTCGAGTGGCGGACGGCTCAAGCATGACCACCTGAGCGCCAGAACCAGACTCCAGCGATGGAGATCGCACTATCGGGACGACGGGCCAGGTGACCACGCAGCTTTCGACGCGGTTCTACCGCGCGGATTACAAGGTGGCGCCTCCCTCCGAACAACCCATGCTGAGGCGGGATTTCCGACCTCGAAGAGAACCATGAGCCCGATGGTCGAGATCCCCTGCTGAATCAGAGTTGCGTGGTCGGCCGCGTGAAAGCGGACGAGACCGTGCGACGTCGGGCGGGCGACTTCGTAGCGATCGTTGCGACCTGGCGAGCCAGAGCCGCGAGGGTGACATTCGAAGCGTCCGCCCGAATGGCGCGTGGCAGTTCTCGGTCTAGGACGGTCTCAACTTCAAAGATGGAAGGTGTGGGTCTCAGAATACATGCTCACTGGATCGAGCGGGGAGCATCAAGTGCCCCGGCGTAAAGCGCATCGATCAGCGGGCAGCCTGGGTCCTTGCCGGCGTCACAGGCGCGGACGGAGTTGGCCAGTACCCGTTCCATGCGCTTGAGGTCAGCAATCCGTGCGCGGACGTCCACTAGGTGGGTGGCGGCCAGCTCGCGCACGCCAGCGCACGATGCTTGCTCGTCGTTTGCGAGGCCTAGCAACCCACGCACTTCTTGCAGAGTGAACCCTAGCTCCCGCGCTCGGCGCACGAAGCCGAGTCGCGCCACATCCTGTTCGTCATAGCTGCGGTAGCGGCCGCGCCGCGGTGGGATGGGCAGCAAGCCGATGCGTTCATAGTAGCGGATCGTCTCGATGTGACAGCCGGTCCGGCGGGAAAGTTCGCCGATGGGGATCGCTGGCCCGGCCATGAAGGTCGCCTTCCGATTAGGGCTTGAGTCTGTAGTCGCTACAGATGGCATGCTGACCGGCATTGGACCAGGAGACGACGACATGACAGCGATCGGCAGACCTCGAACTCGGCGAGACGGGCAGAACGCCTTGAGCTGGGCGGCTGTGACCGCAGCAGCCGGCGCGGTCTTTGCCTGGGCCGCCTGCTGCGTGCTGCCAATGTCGTTAGCCCTGGCCGGCCTTGGTTTGAGCGGCCTGGGTTGGTTCGCCGCGCAACGCACATGGATCACGCTTGCTGCGCTCGCCGTCATCGGGGTCGGCTGGATCGTTACCTGGCGGAGGGCACGGATGTGCCGGGTCGATAGCACTTGCGCTGCGCCGTCGCGGCTCGGCATCGGCCTGCTTGGCGTGGCCACCGTTCTGGTGCTCCTCGCGTTGATCTGGCAGCCGATCGTTGAACCCTGGGCCTTGACCCTGATCCGGAGTGCTCGCGGATGAGCAATGTACAGATCGAACTTCGGTCCACGCTCACCTGCCCCCACTGCGGGCACCAGGCGACCGAGACCATGCCCACCGACGCCTGTCAGTACTTCTACGACTGCCAAGGCTGCGGCGCTGTGCTCAAGCCTAAGCCCGGCGACTGTTGCGTCTATTGCTCGTACGGCGACGTGAAATGCCCGCCGATACAGGAAGGCTCTAGCTGCTGCGCCTAGGCCTACGAGCCGTCGCCCACGGGCCGTTGGCGCGGTGCCGCGTCAAACGGCTTGACCGCTGTTAGAGAACGATCGCTGACGCGGCCGGCAAAGCGGCTTTAGTTGATGGATTTGGCCCGAACGTGACTCTTAGTCGCCGTTGGGAATGTCCGGTTTCGGGCTGGAACTTCGACGCTGGCCAATGGCACGTTTGCGGCGCGGAAGCGTCTCGTTCGTCTCGGTGACCCAGGCCTTCAACGCCACCACCAGCATGGGCAGGCTAACCCTCAATGTGCTGCTGTTCTTCGCTCAGTTCGAGCGTGAGGGCACGCGAGCGGATCCGGGACAAGATCGCCGCTTCCCAGGCCAAGGGGATGTGGATGGGTGCATGCTGCCGTTGGGCTATGACGCCGCCGAACGGACCCTGAAAATCAATCAGCCAGAGGCCGCAGCCGTTCGGCAGATATTCCAACGCTAAGCGCGCACTACGTCAGCCCGTGGCGCCGCCTGCGTCAGCGCTCACCGGCCGACCTGGCTTCGTCTCGCTTCCTAGCTTGGCGCTGACGCCGGTCAGGTAGTCGACGATGGCGGGAATATCCTTTTCAGCGATCGTCGCCTTGTACGTGTCGCGCATCTTCTCGACGGTCGAGGTCCATTGCGCTTTCGATAGCGCGGGCTGGGTCAGGGCCATGCTGGCCGAATGACATGCGGTGCAGTTGCCGTTCATCAGGTCGGCGCCCGGCCCGGCGGGGTAGGGCGGATCGTCGTCGGGCAAGGCGATGCTTGTCGAGGTCAGCGTGAAACCGCCCCCTGACACTGCGGATGGCGGCGCCGCGGCTGGGGCCGGCGGTGCGGGCGGCGGCTTCAGGCTTTCCACAAAGGCATGGCGGCCAAGAGAGATCGCGATGACGAAGCCTCCCGCCATGGCGCCAAGTTGCAGGAGCGCACGGCCGTAGGACGGCGTCTTCTGCCGGTCGCTCATGACAGCACCACGTGGGTCGTCTCGACACAGGCGCGCATGAAGCCTCCTGGGTTCCAATTCGGCGTCATGGCTTGGCTGACGCCGGCTGTATTCGTGCACCGGGCCATCAGGGCGACGGGACCCTTTCCGGCGACGGCGACCATCCCGTCGAAGCGGCGGAAGCTGTACTTGCCCTCGTCGGGGCCCAGGCGAGCGGGCGCCCAGGAGCGGCCGCCGTCGCTGGAAAGATCGACCCTGGCGACCCCAGCGTCGCCGCCCATGGCGATGCCGCCGACCGGGAGGTGGGGTTGGTAGGCGACGCTGGTGCCGTCAGCAAGGCTGGTGATCCAGGACCGCGGGACCATCCGGTTGATCGGAACGGTCGGGAAGTCCTTGGCGCCCGGCGCCACATTGGCCAATGGCGTGTCCGGGATCTTGTAGGCCTTGGCCATCCAGTAACTGTCGTCCGGGGCGCCGAGCACCTCGATGTCGCTGAGCATCTTGACCCAGTAGGTCGAGAACCACCCCGGGACGATCAGTCGGATCGGGAAGCCGTTGAGCAGCGGCAACTGCGCGCCGTTCATCGCGAAGGCGATCATCACCTCGCCGTCGCGGGCATGGTCTATCGAGAGCGATTTCGAGAAGTCCGGGGCGCCATCGACGACCGGCTGGTCAAGGCCGTTGAAGCGCACCGCGACCGCGCCGGGCTGGACGCCGGCCAGGTCGAGGACACGCCGCAAGCTTACGCCCAGCCACTTGGCGTTGCCCATGGCGCCGTGCGCCCACTGGGCGCCGGGAACCCGGGGCTGGAACAGACCGCGGGAATTGCCCGAGCACTGGTTGACGGCGGCCATCTGCACGCGCGGCATGGCCAGGATGTCGGCGAGGGAGAGCGACAAGGGGCGCCCGACCCGGCCGCGAACGTTCAGTTTGAACGTTGTGGCATCGATCTCGGTCGGCACGTTTGCCCAGTGCCAGCGTACGAAGAACTGGTCGTTGGGGGTGAACACGCCCTGGTCGAAGACGCTCATTGGCGTCTCTAGCAGCGGAGGCCGGGTACGCTGCAGAATCATGCCGCGCTTGCCGGGGAAGGCGTCGGTGAGCGGCCGGGTCGATGGACCGCCCGGTAAGCGCAGATCAGCGCCCGCCTGGGCCCAACTCCGGGGCGCGAAGGCCGTGGCCGCCAGTAGGCCAGCGCCGGCCAGGAACAGGCGGCGATGGGTTACTGAGTCGCTGAGGGTCTGGGCCATTAGGGCCTCCGCGTTGAGAGGGGTGACAGGCTAGGTCATTGGCCGCTCTTGAGGCAAGGGGCGACGAAGAGGTCGCCGCGCCAGGCCCCGCGCACGGTGCGGGCGCCGACCACCAGCCACATGATCGCCAGCAGGATCACCAGGCCACCGCCGATGATGGCGAAGGCGGCAAGCGGCAGGAGGGTGGAGAGCTTGAGAGTGGCCACCGCATAGACGCCGATGGGGAAGGTGTAGCCCCACCAGCCGAGATTGAACGGCAGGCCTTCACGCAGGTAGCGTGCGGTGATCAGGGCCGCCATCGCCGCCCACCAGAAGCCGTAGCCCCAGAGCAGCACGCCGCCGATCAGGCCGATGCCGCGGGCCGCGGCGCCATAGTCGCCCAGTCCGTTGGCGGCGAAGATCGCCGGCGCCGCGCCGCCCATGACCAGCAGGCCAAGCGCGCCGGTGCCGATGGGGCCAAGCGCCAGCCAACTGGAGGCGGCCATGCTGGCGTGCGGCAGCTTGTGCACCGCCATGCGCAGCACCAGGATGACCAGGATGCTCATCGCCAACGGCACTGAGCAGGCCCAGAGCGCGTAGCTGGTGATCAGCACGGTCAGTTGGTGATGTGTGTCGGCCAGATGGGGCGCCAGCAGGCCGCCACTGACGGCGGCCACCTCGGCGGCGACAACGGGCAGCAGCCAGACCGCCGTCATCTGATCGATGGTGTGGGTCTGCCGCGTGAACATCATGAAGGGAATGGCGATGCCGCAGGCCAGCGCCATGGCCGCATCGGCCCACCACAGGACCTGAGCGATCTGAACCGCGCTCTCTCCCCAGTGCGGGACGCCAAACGCCAGGAAGCCGTTGATGATCGTAGCCAGCCCCATCGGGATGCAGCCGAAGAACATCGACACGACCGAGTGGCCGAAGATCTGGCGGGCGCCGTCAAAGTAGAAGATCCAGCGCGCCGCGTAGAGCGCGGTGAACAGGCTGAAGAGCCCGATATTGAACCACCACAGTCCCTCCGCAACGGCGTGCAGGCCGGGGACGCGCGCCGGAAACTGGGCGAGGGCCAGCGCCAGGATGCCGGTGCCCATGGTCGCGGCGAACCAGTTGGGGGTGAACTGGCGGACAACCTCACGGGGACTGGCCAGGGGCGCCAGGGGCTTGAGGCCGAAGGCGACGGCTCGGATATGGGCGATGTCGGTCATGGGGCGAGCTTTCGAAGCGGAGCAGTAGAGAAAGGCGTGGGAAGGCCGGGCGTTGCGTCAGCCGGCGGTGAGGCGCCAGATCGAGCCGAAGACAACGGCGCCGGCCAGCAGCGCCACGGGCAGGACGATGATCTGGGTGAACGCCTCACGCCCCGAGATCCAACCCGTGGCGATGGAGACTTGGCCGTTCAGGAATTCCCCAAATCGCGGCCGCGCTCGCCTTTGGGAATGCTGTCGGAGAGCAGAATGCCACCTCCAAGCAGACCGAAGAACATGACGCCCAGAACGGTGATGATGCCCAGGGTAAGTGCAGTCTCCGGCCCGCCGAAGAAGGCCCAGAAGGTCAACAGAAGCGCGGCATAGACGCCGATCAGGGCTTTGACGGCCGTTGGATGGACGCCATTGACCCCAAGGTCCGGCGCATCGCGGCGGAGGTCTTCGAACTCACGGTCAGCGCGTGCGACCGTTGCGGTGGGTCGGATGCTGGCGCGCGTGGTGTCGCGGAACACGGCGTAGGGGGCCAAGGCGGTAAAGGTGGTCATCAGGGTCACTCCGTTGGAGTGGAGGCCGCTTGGCGGCGCGCTCCTTGACCATCACCCTCGGCCGTCAGACCATTCTTATCCAACGAGAAGTTTCTGTATCTTCGTTCGATATTATCGAACGAACGGGCCCTACGGCTTCGCCATCTCCAGGAAGGCGTCCCCCGCGCGGCTGCGATAGCGCTGCTTGTGCCGCAGCAGGTAGAACTGCCGAGGCGGCAGATCGAACGCGATCTCAACCAGGGCTTTGCGCGCGACGCCCAGTCGCGCGACGGTCTGAGACATCACGCCCGCGCCCGCGCCCGCTTCGACGGCCGAGCGGACAGCCTCATTGCCCGGCAGGACCATGGCGATCTTCAGGTCGGATAGAGACAGGTGGCGAGCGGCCAGCATGTGCTCGAACGCTGCACGGGTGCCGGAGCCGGGTTCCCGTAAGACCCAAGCCGTCTTGGTCAGATCAAGGTCGGCGCCCGTGTGGGCAGCGGCCCAGGGATGAGATGGGGCGACGACAAGGCTCAGTTGCTCTTCATCGATCACCGAACGGCTCAAAACCGGATCGTCCACCTCGCCTTCGACCAAGCCAATCTCAGCGTCTCCCTCCGCGACCGCTCGGGCGACCTGGGCGGTGTTGCCGATAGCCACGTCGATCTCGATGCCGGGATGTGCAGTGTGAAAGAGCGTTAGCCGCGGCGGTAGCCAGTAGCTGGCGATGGTCTGGCTGGCGTGGATAGACAGGCGTCCGCGTTCCAGCCCACTGAGGTCGGCCAGGGCCGCCTCGGCGGCCTGCGCTTGGGCCAGGACCTTGCGGGCCTCGGCCAGAAACACCTCACCGGCGCGATTGAGCACGATGCTGCGGCCGACCCGGTCGAACAGCGCGACGCCGTGGCGGCCCTCGAGGGTGGTGATGGCGCTACTGACCGCCGACTGGGTCAGGTTCAAGGCTTCAGCCGCCCGGGTGACATGCTGGCGCTCGGCGACGGCGAGGAAGATGCGGAGCTGTTCGAGGGTCACGAGCTGAACCTAGCCACTATTGATCGTAACGCTAGGATCGTTCGGTCTGGTCGAACGTTCCTAGTCCGTGATCCCGTTAGACGGCGTGAGTTGCCGCGTAGAAGGTGCGATCGCCCTCTGAGGATCAAACCATGCCATCGACTCAATTGCCGGTCCGTCGCAGACGCCCTGCCTGGATCGCGTTGGCCGCCTTGACCGCCGTTGCCGTGACCTCCAGCGCCACGGCCGCTGTCGACGGGTTCGACGCGCAGATGACCGAGGCGATGACGCGGATGCATCACGCGATGATGCTGCCGCCGACCGGCGATCCGGACCGCGATTTCGCCCGCATGATGATCCCGCACCACCAAGGGGCCATCGACATGGCCAAGGTCGAGCTCCAGCACGGCAAGGACCCGCGCCTGCGTCGCCTGGCCCAAGGCATCATCGTCGAACAGGCCCAGGAGATCGCCGTGATGCAGCAGATTCTGGACGAGACCCCCGCCACTCATCCGCAAGGACACCCGCAATGACCCGCAGTCTCGCCCTCATCCTTTTGCTCGCCAGCGCCGCGCCGGCCCTGGCCGGGCAAGCGCCTGGGCCCGCGAGTGCGCCCGACATCGCGGTGAGCAGTCGCGACCGTTTCTATACGTCGGACCAGTTCTCCAACACCGTCTCGGTGATCGACCCGGCGACCAACAAGCTGCTCGGCGTCATCAAGCTGGGCGACCAGACGCCCATGAATTTGAGCCCGCTCTACAAGGGCCAGTTGCTAGTCCACGGGATGGGCTTCTCGCCGGACCACAAGACGCTGGCGGTGATCTCCATCGGCTCCAACTCCGTCACCTTCATCGACACGGCGACCAACGCGGTGAAGCACACAGCCTATGTCGGCCGCTCGCCGCACGAGGCCTTCTTCACCGCCGACGGCAAGGAAGTCTGGGTCGCGGTGCGCGGCGAGGACTATCTGCAGGTGCTCGACGGCGCGACCTACAGGGAGACCGGACGGATCAAGGTGCCCAACGGCCCGGGCATGACCATCTTCGCCCCCGATGGCCGGTACGCCTATGTCTGCTCCAGCTTCAGCCCCGAAACCGTGGTGATCGACACCAAGACCAAGGCGATCGTCGGCCGCGTGAAGCAGGAAAGCCCGTTCTGCCCGGACATCGCCGCCACGCCGGACGGCAAGCAGGTCTGGTTGACGCTAAAGGACATCGGCAAGGTGATGGTGTTCGACGCCAAGCCGCCGTTCGCGGTTCTGAAGACGCTCGACACCGGCCCGATCACCAACCACGTCAACATCGTACGCAATGGCGCCGGCCAGTTTGCCTATGTCACCGTTGGCACGCAGAACGCGGTGAAAGTGTTCCGGACGGACAGCTTCGCCCAGGTGGCCGAGATCAAGGTCGGCGCGCTGCCGCATGGCCTCTGGCCATCCGGCGACGGATCACGCGTTTATGTCGGCCTGGAGAATGCCGACGCGGTCGCGGCCATCGATACGGCCACCCATACTGTGATCGCCACCATCCCGATCGGCCAGGCGCCTCAGGGCGTGGCCTATGTCCCGAACGCTGTCCCGACCGGTCCGGGCACGGCGAACCTGCAGCCGCTCGGCATGGCCGCCAAGTCGGACAGCCTGAGACTCGCGGGCGCCGCGGGCGGACCGCCTACCCAAGTGACCCTGTTCGACCAGGGCCAAGTGCAGATCCTGCAGGCGGCGGCTGTCGGCCTCACGCCGAAGACGGCCTATGTGCTGGCGATCGCCGACAATCCCGAGGGCGAGGGTAAGCTGCAGCCGCTCGCTGGCTTCATGACCAGCCCATCGGGGTCGGCCGTCGTCAACGCGGTGGGTCCGTTGCGCAATGTGGTCAGCGCCGACACGCCGGCGCCGCGCCGTTACCTCGTGATTGCCGAAGGCCGGACGGACGACATGGGGACAGTGGTTCAGACGCAGCGCTAGCCCCCGAATGTCTGCATTTCAGAGCTAAGCCAACTTCCGCTTATGATGCTGTGGACGGCTCTCCACCCCACCGGCAGCCTTGGCTTCCGGTTAGAGCTGGAGGAGAGCCATGGGTCAGGTTGTCACGATTGGTTTGGACATCGCCAAGTCGGTGTTCCAGGTGCACGGCGTCGACGCGGAGGGCGCCGTCGTCATTCGGCAGAAGCTCCCGCGAGCGCGTCTGCTGTCGTTCTTCGCCAAGTTGGAACCCTGCCTCGTCGGCATCGAGGCGTGCGGCGCATCCCATCACTGGGCGCGCGAGCTGACTAAGCTGGGCCACGAGGCTCGGCTAATGCCGCCCAGTTACGTGAAGCCCTATCTGAAGCGCCAGAAGAACGACATGGCCGACGCCGAAGCCATCTGCGAGGCGGTGACCCGGCCAACGATGCGGTTCGTGCCGGTGAAGTCGCCCGAGCAGCAGGGCGTGATGGTGCTGCATCGGACACGGCTGGTCCTGACGCATCAGCGCACCCAGCTCTCCAACGCCATCCGGGGTCACATGGCTGAGTTCGGCCTGACCGCCGCGATCGGTCGAGAAGGGCTTGGCAAGTTGATCGCGGTGATCCTCGATGGCGCGGACGAGCGGGTGACCCGAGAAGCGCGCGTGTGCCTCACCATGCTGGTCGATCAGCTTCGGCTGGTGAACGTGCAGATCCTGGAGAACGATCGACTGATCCGGACCAATGCCCGCGCCACCGAGGTTGGCCGCCGGTTGATGGAAATCCCCGGCGTCGGGCCGCTACTGGCCAGCGCCATGGTCGCCGCCGTGGCCGATCCGGCGGCCTTCAAGACCGGTCGCAACCTGGCGGCCTGGATCGGCCTGGTCCCTCGACAGAACTCCAGCGGTGGCAAGGAGCGGCTCGGCGGCATCACCAAGCAAGGCGACCGATACCTGCGACAGCTGCTGGTGGTCGGCGCGCTGGCCGTCGTTCGCTACGCGCAACGCAACGGCACGCGTCGACCTTGGCTGGTGCAACTGCTGGCTCGACGAACGCCGAAGGTCGCGGCGGTCGCTCTCGCGAACAAGAACGCCCGGATGATCTGGGCGATCATGACCAGCGGCGAGCGCTACAGGGAGCCGCTGCCGGCTTAGAGACAGGTCCGTCGCCATGCCGCGGCCGACGAACTTGGGAAGGGCGGACGAGATGTAATGCGACAGCCGGTCGACACCGGAAGACGGGAAAACCCACTCGCGCCAGCGCGCCTCGAGCGCGTGCTTATGGTCGGGACCCATCTTCGCGGAAGGCATTATGGCCAGCGGTCATGCGTACCGCACCAACAGGTCGAACACATGGCCGCACCGACCAAGCCTAGCAGAACGTCAAATCAACCCTTGCCAACGGGGAGCCGTCCACACATGGCGCTTGTGGGTCATTGGTCAGAACCAAGCGGTCATCGCGCTTCGCGCGATGGCTCTTTTGCTTGCCTTTCCCCAGAAAGCGGGGTGGGCGGCGCGCCGGTATAGGCC